>JBGCFB010000308.1:0-3504 GCA_045106685.1 Bacteroidia bacterium
TTCAGTCGCTCAGCATCTCAGGCAGTGATATTACGCTCTCAAATGGAGGCGGCACTGTCACGGTTCCCTCTTCAGCTGACAACCTTGGTAACCATAGTGCTACCACAGACCTTGACATGAATCGCAATATCATCACTGATGTTTCGACACTTTCTACCATTTCTGGAGATAGTTATGACAAACTTAGAGTTTGGAACTCAAGCAACTTTACTATAGGAATGCATGGTGGTATGTCCTTTGGATTTTTGAATAGTTGGGCAACGACCTTTACGATGTTTAATAATCCGGACCAAGGGTGGGTCTGGCGCGATGCGAATGACGCTCAAACCGATGGTGCTATGAGTCTTACAACGGATGGCCGTTTGACACTGAAAAGTACCGCCAGATTTCAGTCTCTCGCTGGCACAGGCAATCGCATGGTCATCGCCGATGCAAATGGTGACTTGAGTACGCAGGCAGTTCCGGCCACAGGAGCTAACAACGGCCTTAACCTTGATGGTGCCAACATCCAGCTTGGAGGACTTTTGATTGAAACAACTACCATTACGGCAGGCCCCCAACAATTCAATATAAACCTAAGTAGCACAGGTGATTTCAATATCCAGGATAACGGGATAACACACTTCCAGGTAGCTGACAACGGGAATACATATTTTGGTGGAGATGTGTTTTGGCGTGATGAAAACACCGGTGGTACTAGTTTAATGTCACTCTTTGACGATGGAAATGACGGGCGCCTGCTTATTTTTGAGAATGGGCTAACTTCGGTAGACCTGGACGCGAACACACAGTTTGTCTTCAACGAACAAGGCTTGGATCGCGATTTCAGAGTTGAATCGGATGCGGACCCAGAAGCTTTTGTGTTAAATGCAGGGACAGGTCGTGTAGGTATTGGTACAAATAGCCCTACTGCAAGACTTCAAATCCATGACGCAGGTGGAACTAATAGCCTAAATATTATTCGCGAGGATGCTAATGTTGTAAATACCGAAATTTTAGGTTCTATCAACTTCGACGCGACTGATGGGGGAGTTAGCGAAGATTATTCTAAGGCTCCTGCGTCTATCGTAGCGGTAGCTGAAGGAGACTTCGGAGATATAATTACCTCCAGCATTTTGGGTTTTACCGTTCAATATAGAAATCGATATGCTGGTTTATCGTTTCGAACAGGCCAGACCAGATACGAAAACTCGAGTTCGGGTAATCGTGAAAGAATGCGTATAAATGCTTCTGGGACAGTTAGTATAAATGATCTAGCTGGCACGGGTGATCGTATGGTGGTTGCCAATGCAAATGGCGACTTGAGTACGCAAGCATTTCCTTCGCAGTCACTCAGTATCTCCGGCAGGGACATTACCCTCTCAAATGGAGGTGGGACTGTTACTGTTCCGTCTTCATTAGACAATCTGGGAAATCATAGTGCGACCACAACCCTAAACATGGGGGCCAATGATATTATTATTGGAACAAATCGATACATTGAAACTGCTGATGGCGATCAAAACATCCAAATTTCTGACGATAATCCTAGCTGGTATGGAGAGACTTATGGAGGTGTAACGCGCTTTTTTGGTGACGGTTTGGCTACCGATAATAAACTCGAAGCAGGTGGCCTACAGCTTTTACGTAAACTTACGGTAAACAGTAATGCTGCCGCAAGCGGAACAGCAGGAAGCGGCGCAATAGAGATTGGTACAGGCACTGACCAGCTTCGTCTTAGCAACAATGAAATCATTACCAATACGGGTCGGACATTGTCTATAAATGCTGATAATAATGGCGATGTCGAAATCGATGGAAGCACGTTTATTGTTGATGCGAGCCTCAATAGGGTAGGCATAGGGAGTGTTAATCAAAATGCAAAGTTATATATATTGCCAGGCAATGAAAACTATGGTATCCGCACCGATCATGTCCAAACCACTTCTGGAACTACCTATGGGCTAAACATCGACCTTGACAATAACTATACAGGCTCTGCCTCCACCTACGGAGCTCGGGTTGATGGCTACAAAGAAGGAGGAGGAGGAAACGTATACGGGGTTTATGGTTCAGGGAGAAACTATAATACCAGTGGAATAAGTGATTTTACATATGGGGTCTACGCATACGGCTATCGTTCTTCATTCACCCCTTCTTCTACCACTTATGCCCTATATGCGACTCAATTAGGAAATGCAACTACAGAATGGGCAGGTTATTTTAGTGGAAATGTATATACTACAGGTTCTTACCTTCCCTCAGACCGGAAACTCAAAACCCATGTCACGCCTTACACAGGAGCGTTACAGAGACTTATGCAATTGGGCACCTATACCTATCGCTACGATACAGAGAAGTATTTCCACATGAATTTGCCAGAGGATGACCAGATAGGCCTCATCGCCAATGATGTCGCTCAGCTCTACCCTCATCTCACCAAAAAGGTCGTGCAGCCCGCTCAGCGTATGCCGCTTGAGGACGCGATAGACTGGTTAGGTGAAGGTGGAAATTACACGGTAGATGAAGAGGACGATGAGATGGCCATCGTAGGAGAAGAAGTCACCTTCGAAGGTGTAAACTACGCCGGCATGGTGCCTGTGCTGGTTCAATCGATCAAAGAGCAGCAGCAAATGATCGAAGAACAAAAGCAGGAAAACCAAGCTCAGCAAGCGCTGATCCTCCAGCTCGAAGCACGCCTTCGCGCCCTCGAAGCCCAGGCTAAGCCAGCAAGCTCCACCACCGAACAGAATTAAGGTTTCCGTTCCTTTTTTTAACCTTAAATCCTGTTTTAAAATGAAAAATATTAAAAAAATCGCCCTGTACGCAGCCTGCTTGATGCTGGCTGTAACAGGTCGCTTCACCGCAGGCCATGCCCAACTCATCGTCGAGCAAGGCGTCCATATCGTCGTGAAAGACAATCCCAAGATCGTCCTCCACAACATGCGCCTCCAACACGACGGCAGCACCGCTCCAGGTGAGTCCGAATTTATCGTGCGAGGCGACGGAACCATGCCCCAGTCGGCCCTGGCAGGAAGCAATAGCATCCTGATGTATGATCTGCAAGTAGATCATACAAACGGCACTCAACTCGAAAATAACATCCAGCTCGAAAACCAAATTCGCTTTGTTCAAGGTCAACTCAATCTCAATAATCAGATGATCGATTTAGGGATTAGCGGCTTTGTGATGGGTGAAAATGAGCTGTATCGCATTACGGGTATTACTGGTGGCGAAATTAGTCGGTTTGTTTTGTTAAACGCACCCACTAACGAAAACCCTGGCACCCTCGGCTTTATGCTAAACGGTGGAGGAAATTTTGGAAACGTCACCATCAAACGCGGCCACAAACCTTTCGCCAATGTCCTCCGCGCACAGCCTGGAATCAATCGCTACTACGATGTAACCACGAGCAATAACGGTGGAAATACGACTGTTCGCTTCCACTATTTTGACGCTGAGAATACCGCCTTTTACCCAGAAGCTGACCTCACCATCCTGCGCAGTACCGATGGCGGCACGACC
>JBGCFB010000309.1:0-13349 GCA_045106685.1 Bacteroidia bacterium
GCTTGGCCTTTTAAGGTCAAGCGCTAAGATCATTCTTATTGCTTCAGCATCTATTTCTATCACTATTGCTGGGGGAAGGGGAACCTTTCAAGCCCCAGCACCTAAGCCTAGCTCACAGCAATAAAAATATCCACTTCCGCATCATCTGGATTTTGGGCTTTTTCACCATAAATTTCCAAATCTGCCGAGTACGTGCGGTCGAGATCCGACTTCCAGATCGAATGCCAAGCCGCAACCACTACGCCATCGGAAAGCTTGCCTTTCGCCTGAAATGGCGCGTAGTTCCCGCCAGTAAATGTCTGTCCGATCATTCCTTCAGGTACGTCTTCCAAAGAAGCTACTTTACAACCGAGGATCATGTCATATGGCTGCGTGTGGTCGCCTTCGTAGTTGGTGTAGATGGCGCATATTTCCGGGGAAACCTTATTTGGAATCTTTGCCATAACGCCTTCTCCCATGAACCGCTGCCATAGTCCGCCAATGTCCTGCTCGGCTCTTTCGTCGCCATTAATAGTGCGTACTGAGAGTCCGATGATGTGAAATGGGTCGATGTTTACTGTTTGCATAATGTTTGTTTTTTTGAGTCTGGAACAAAGGTATATGCGACTTGTGTCAACGGTATGTCAGGGGTAGGAAAAAAAAATAAAACCTCGATCCTCGATCTTTGATGCTCGATCCTAAAAAATAGGTCCGAGGCTTTAGGCACTAGGTTCAATACAAAAAACCTTGAGCTTCGATCTTTAGACCTCGATCCTAAAAATAGGTCCGAAGCTTTAGGCGCTAGGTTCAATACCAAAAACCTCGACCCTCGATCCTTAGACCTCGAACTTAAAAATAGGACCGAGGCTTTAGGCACTAGGTTCAATGTAAAAAATCTTGAGCTTCGATCCTTAGACCTCGAACATCAAACAGCGAAGATTAATTTGCTATTCGGTTCGCCCGACACACCTCAAAGTAATCCTCCAGCGTCATATCATGCGCCTCAAAATGCTCCCCCAACACCATCATACTTTTTATACAATCCAATCGAAAGGCGCGAAATTCCTTTCTCAGCCTACAAAAAGCAATCAATATCCAATTGCCTTGCGTGCTGTACAGTGCGAAAGGCTCGATATGCCGACTGCTATCTTTCCCAACCAGCGAACGATAATAAAGCTTTACCACCTGCCGGTTGGTGATCGTGGTCTGCAACTGAATCAGGTAATTACTGGTCGTCTCATTGCCAGGATTATTCCGTATTTGAATGCGCTCACTGAGGAGTTCTGATTTTTCTTTTTGAGAAAATTGCAGCACCGACGTGATCTTCTCGATCACCTGATTGTACTGAGCCTTCAAAGAAGCGTCTTTGTCTTTATTGATAATATGAGCTGCCGTGATCAATGCATTCGCTTCCGCTTCGGTGAACATCACCGGTGGCAACGTATAGCCTTCCATGATGGAATATCCTTTTCCTTCTATCGTCATGATGGGAATTCCTGACTGCTCTAAGGTGCGAATGTCGCGATATACCGTGCGGATACTCACGTCATGCTTTTCTGCAATCGAGCTTGCCGTCACCAGGCTTTTGGCCTGAAGTTGAGTCAGGATAGCGGCAAGGCGCGCGAGGCGTGGTTTTTCCTTTTGCATGGAGTGAATATACGCTCTCTTAGCTATTTCCCTACTCCCGCCCTTTAAACAACAAATTAATCGGCACCAAATAGCTCACAGAATAGGAACTTCTCCAACCGAAATCATGGTTTCCATGCCAATCAAATTCTAACGAAACAGGACCAAACTCCCAGTTGAGAAATAAACCGATGGTCGTGGCCGTGCGCGTTTGCCGGATGTCGTTACTGTGGTCCTGATTGAGACTTATGTTTTGGGCAAAAAACTCGTCGAGTTGAGCGCCGCCACCTTCGGTGAGCATGCGCACTTCGCCCGGCATGCCGACGCCCCAGGAAAGACCGCCGTGCAAGCGTGAGAAATTGGCGTAGCTGCGGCGCATATTTCGCAAGGTCCGGTTGCGATGTGGCATAATGATATTCGTGAGTGCTTTAGCCAGGTCGAAGCCGGCTTTGCCGCGAATTTCCGTCGCATTGAACGTGCCCTGCACCACGGGAAAGCTTGAGGCATAAGGCTTAAGCGCTTCCAGGTATTTCGGATCACGCGTCGCGATGAAGCCATTATTTTTCTCCATACTCACGTCGATCATAAAACCTTTATAGCGGCCTCCAATTCCTACGCCAGTTCCATTTCCAGGCTGATACGCTGGCAAAATCTCACCTTCGTCAAATGCAGGACTAATGCTGTTTCCCCAGCTATATTTTCCAGACAAGTACCAAAAACCAGGCAGGATATTGAAGTAGGTATTCCCTGAATATGAAGTGGTTTCATATGTGCTCGTTTCTTCAACTTTACCACTGCCGATATACTTCCGGTCGCGGCTTTTGAGGTAGGTATGGGTGTGGTAATAATCACCTCCTTTGGTAACTTTTCCTCCCAGCATTTCAAACAAGCCATCCAATTGTAAGGTCCAGGAAGGAGTGAACAGAATATTGCTGCGATAGCGGCTTAGCTCTTCGGAAGGCTTTCCAAAATAAATGCCGGTATTCATGCGCAGATCGAGCATTCCGAAAGGAAACTGCACACTAAGGCCTGCCGGGATATTGATTCCATGCTGGCCCAGGAACTTTCCATTGCGGCGGCGCATGGTCTGAAGTGACCATTGTAAGCCTGCAAAAGGGGTAATATGCAGGCCTTTGAGGTAGTGTTTTCGTTGTAAAAGGGTGAGTGAATGGAGCGGCACGACAAAGCCAGCTTGCATAAGGGTTCCCTCTGAGGTGAGTGTATCATTATTCGCGCCTGCATAGTGGAAATCTCCCCAGGCGTATTGAAAATCGAGGTAGCGATTTTTCAGATGAAAGAGGGTCCATGGCTTGGCTTGTACTTCAGCACTAAAACCTGGATTCACTTGACCAAGTCCTACTGCTGTGCTAGAATAGCCAAAGCGGAGGTTGGAATTTTGAGCGTTTGTATCTGATACTATACCCGCTAATATCGCGAGTAAGATAAATGTGCGAAATAGCATAATCTTCTTCGATCAGGGATTAGAGAAGTGAAGTATTTTTAGCTCATAAATCGATGGGTCCAGGGAAACTTCGCGAGGCGTTATTTCCCCGGACCACATACGAACAATGCTCTTCGCTTCGATTGGAAATTGTAGATGAGTGATTGATGATTGCAGAAATATTTACATGTACTAGACACAAATAAAATCTCCAATTTCAATTCTCCATTCTGCATTCTCCACTCAAAGTATTACCATTTCACATGGCTCAGCGTAAGGTCTTTTTTGCTTGAGTGACCCAGGATAAGCACCTCTCCATTTCCGAGTGCTTTGATAGGGTCGACGAGGTCAACGAAGTGCTTTTTTGGTAGTAATGACTTTGCAGTAGACATGTTGCCACCTGGCTTAATCACACTTGCTTCGATGCTACGCTCATAGTTAAGTTCACTACGCTCGCTCGCCTCTTTTGCCTTAGGCTGGTGGGTGTAGAGTACGACGATCTCTCCGCTGGCTTTTGGAAACAAAATCGCTTCCTGAAACTCCACCTTTTTACGCTGATCGGTATATACTTTTTCGATATCGCCTGACGTGCCCGTTTCAATTGTAAAAATATGGCCCGTCGTCGCATTCGTAGCGGTGAGGTAATTTTTGCCATTGATCTCACCTGCGAATTGAAAGACAATGTGACCAAGGAAAAACTTGCCAGCATCCTTTTCGGTTGGCATGCTTACGTCGCTGCTCGCGGCTACGCCTTTTTTCCAAAAAGCAGTAGGGTTCATCGTTTTCAAATAGGCTAGTTTATTATTCTGAAATTTCCCAAGAACCAGTGTATTCAGCTTCTTTCCAGTCATATTGGTCATGCGTGGAAGCGTGTTACCGTTAGGAGCAGCAAATGAAGCTGCCATTTCTTTGGTTCCCATGCCGAGGAAATCAGGGTTTCCATATCCAGTAAGATAGACAGAAAGGTCCTCAGGATCGGTCGCAGGAATCAGGCTGAGCATATATGGGATTCCGATCTTGTTTTTTGGCAATTCAAAATTAACATCCGCGATGGTTTCGCCTTTAGTGTTGATTCGGAGGTACTTGAAATTCGGCTTGTCAGAGAAAGCGATTTCGCTATATCTACCTGTTTTGGCAACGTCAACTTCAGTAATTGGAGCGAAAATAAGCCCAATGTCACCATTCGGCATGTCACGCACATAGACCGGGCGATACGCATGATCAAGGGTGATTTTTTTAGTTAATTTTCGAGTAAGGTCTTTAGCATTATATACGAGAAAAGCATAGTCCTGAAATATGCGTCCTGACTTTTCATATACCACTGCAAGCACATCACCTACATTATAAGAGATAGGGAAAAGGTTGGTGGTCGTAGTGGTAAGTTTTACGTTTTGGCGAGTTTGTCCAAAAAAGCTACTACTCGTGGTTCCAGCAGCAAATGGGTCCTCGGTGCGGCTATGCACTAATAGTAATTTGCTTCCGTCATCGCCTTTCGGCTTCACCTTCTTGTCAGTATCGAAGCGCGATATCAATGCGCGACCTGCATACCAGTAGGAAATCGTTCCGAGTTCCATCTTCATCTGGCCTGTAAGAAGGTTCTTGCCTACTCGCAGCAGCTTGGTGGCCTTGGGCTTATTTTTGAGAAGTTTGAATTTCTTTTTTGCTTTTTCAAGCTCAAGCTCACTTTCAGTCATGCCATTGTATGCGAGGTTACTTCCGAAACTGTAGGTTTCGTACTTCGCTTTACTTTTGGTCTTTTTTGTTTCAAATGTAAATGAGATATCTCCCGTAGCTGGGTCAACAGAGTAGTCGATCCAGTTACCTGCGGCAGCTTTGCCCGATATTTTTTCATTTACAGACTTGACGATTGTCTGGGCTTTCACTGCTATAGCGAGTGAAGCCAGGATGAGGATGGCGGTTAATTTTTTCATTGTTCGTATGAATTTGTGTCAGAAAAAAAGGGTTATAAAGACCCTTCGTAATGATCTGATACAAAGGAAGCCCAGAGGCCTCCTTTCATACATCAGCCAAATCGCCTAAATTTATAGGTGTTTTTACCTAAAATGGACAAAAAGCTTTCCATACTACTCGCAGACGACCATCAGATTATGCTCGATGGCCTGCAATCGCTCCTCTCCAGTGATGCAAACCTGAAGATCGTGGCCCAAGCCAATACAGGCAAAGAAGCCCTCACCATGAGTGCGCAGCTCCAGCCCGATCTTATCCTCATGGATCTGAACATGCCGGAAATGAACGGCATGGTCGCAGCACAAAAAGTCAAATCTACTCAGCCAGGAATCAAAGTGATCATCCTTTCGCTTCATGCGGAAAAGACAGTCATCCAGCAGATGATAGACACGGGAATCGACGGCTATTTGATCAAAACAGCCAATAAAGAAGAACTCCTGCGCGCCATCCATCACGTGGCAGGAGGTGGAAAATACTTTTCGAGTGATGTGGCGATGTCGCTTTCGGGCATGAACACGACTGTGTCGAGCATCGCGCATGTGCCGCATGATATGCAGCAGCAGCTTGCCTTGCTTTCGGCACGAGAAGTCGAGGTCCTGACGCTCATCGCCGAAGGTTTTTCCAATAAAGAAATAGGAGAAAATCTATTCCTGAGTGCACGCACTATCGATGCGCATCGCGCCAATATCATGAAGAAGCTCGCGATCAACAAGGTGACCGGACTGGTGCGCTTTGCGGTGAAGGCGGGGCTTGTGGAATGAATAATTGACGATAAACAATTTAAAATCTCTATTCTACAATATAAAAAGCCGCTCCTGTTTCCAGGAGCGGCTATTCTATCTAAGTGATTACTATCCTGATTAGTGGATAATAACAACCTTCTTTGCTTTCACTTTGGTCTCTGTTCCGCTCACGTGGAGGAAGTAGATTCCGTTAGGGATGCTTACAGTCTCAAGACGCTGTGAACCAGCTTCTTCAACTGTCTTGCTTAGCATCGTTCTTCCAGAAATGTCTACCAAGCGAAGTACAGCACCTGGTGCAATCTGAGCACCTTCTACAGTCAGGAAGGTATTGGCTGGTGAAGGATAAGCCTCGATCGTACCATTGTCTTCGCCTACACGCTTACCGTCTAGCTCAAATGGATTTGAGATAATGATAATGCGGTTGCTACAGATACATTGTGGAGCAGTCCAATCGGAGAAGCCACCATTCGGACATACAGCACGCACACTCCATGAAGCACAGATGTAGCTTACGTTCGGTGTGAAGCTTGTACCTGCTGGGATGTTGATCAGGATTGACTGAGGGAATCCAGTAGTACGAGTACAGCAACGTGTACGAGTATCATTGGTAGTAACCATAACCTGGTAGCTTGTTGCACCTGGCACAGCATCCCAACTCATAGTAGGCACACCTCTTCTATCTACACGACATATTGGGCGAGTAGGAGTAGGACAGCAGTCTACTAAGAATGTGTCGCGGTACTCACAACCATCAGGGTCGGTAACAACTACATAGTATGTCACATTGGCCCAGGCAAGAATCCAGTTGTCAGATGATGCGTCTCCGTTAGAAGCAGTCCATGAGATTGTGTAAGGAGGAGTGCTGTAAGGATTGTGATTTCCGTCACCTACGATCAATACAAATGGAATCTCAGGGTGTAGACATGGATCACATGAAGCAGCACGTGAGTAGCTTGTACCTTTTTCTTTGTTGATGTCAGCATAAATTCCGTCAACATAGCTCTTTGTTGCAGCAGGTAGTGCCTGTGCTCCACCAATCTCACAGCAGTTCTGGATCACAACTGGGATATCAGGACAACATGTGTAGGTAAAGTCTTCTTCCCATACACAACCGTCACAAGTATTGGTTACACGTACTGTGTAGTCTTCGTCGGTATCAGCCCAGAATGACCATCCTGTGTAAAGGACAACTCCTGCGTCGTCTAACCACTCGATTGTAATACATGGATCAGAGTCATTGAAGTCGATAGGAGGTCCACCAGCACTAGACTCTACCCATACTGGGTATCCGCCATCGATACAAGGATCACACTCATCGTCACGATTAACTGTTGAGCTACGCTTAACACCTGTCTCTTTTTCGAGGTAAGCAATGGCGTCTGCACGTACTGTACCACTACTTGTGATATTTCCACTACCGTCGCCGCTTTCAATTTCTACTTCACAGCATGAGCTAAGGACATAGTCAAATTCGCAGCAGCTATCTACATATAGCTGATAAGTGTAAACATTCAATCCGTTTACAGGACAAGCTGTATCGCGAACCTGTACAGTAAATGTGTGTGGGCCAAAATCAGCAGCAGTAGGTGTCCATGTGAATGTTCCGGTTGGGAATGGATTAGCAGAGCTATTATTCGCAATAGTAAATGTTGCAGAAGGAATCTCGCCTCCGTATGTCATGGTAACCTCATCGTTATCAGCATCAGTTGAGTTGATTACGAGTGTATAAGGATCGCCAATACAAATAGTATCATTAACGGTAACTGGTGTTACAACTGGAGCAGTATTGTTACATGGAATGATCTGAATTTGGATATCACGAACGATTGTTCCGATTACGTTTCCAAATGCATCTCTTTCGGTAACCTGAACAGCCATAACAGTAACATCCTGCTGAGTAGGAGTTCCAGATAAAGCACCAGTAGCACCATTGAGGTTCAGTGTTCCAATATATGGTTGGGTAAATGAGTACCCCATGTTGTATGTAACAAAACCAGTTGCAGAGATTCTTGGCTGTGTAAATGTATATGTAAGGGTATTTCCATCAACGTCTGCAGCACCGTGGTTATAAGCAAATGGCTGGTTTACACAAATCGTCGTGATTGGCAAGTTTGCAAATGCAGGCGAGCTATTGGTTGGGTAAGTTGCGTTGTTCAAAGTAGCCTGTACAAACAGACTTCCTGAAGGACCAGTGGTTATACCATTATTACGGGCATTAGAAGTAGCAGAAAGTGTCCAGGTATCACATGGTCTAAGGGTAATATTACCAGCATAGACGCGCTGCTCATATACAATGATGGCAGGATTGGTCTGACCACAACCTATATTCGAATTACACACTGGTGTAATGATATTGATTACGGTTTGGTTTAGTGTAACACTTTGAGAACCACCGCAGGTTGAAGTTGCATTTACTACCTGGGTAATACCTTGGCTGACACTACCTGAGCTACACTCCTCAATCCATGTGAAGTTAACCCGGTAATTAATCGTACCATCTAAATTGGTACTTAAATACTGATAGGTCAAATCGGCACCTGCAAGGTGCGTGGCCTGAGCTTGGTTGGAGAGGCCCCACGCTACTACGAGCATAAGAGCCATGATACAGGTTTTGAATAAATTTTTCATCATTGAAGCAATTAAGAGTTGATAGAATTTTGTTTCGAATTATGCTCAAACCTACCGCGGTTGCTTCCTGATTTCAATTACAGTTTTCGGAACTATTGGAAGTTAAAAAATATCATAATCGGGGCTTTTTCACTCACAATACAAAGAAATACGCAATACTCAGCACCCACTTTCAGGCGAGCAAGCAAATCCATAATATATTGATTTACAGTGTCTTACGATCAAAAAAGGCGCTACCACATCTCCAAAACATGGGCCATTACAGAAAAATGGAATAATTCAGCGCAAATAGACTTTTTAGTATCTAAAAAAAGCAACCAGCCCGCCCCTGAGGGAACGGACTGGCTACTTCAATCGGTTGTTTTGTTAGTTATATCCTTCGGAATTAGTGAAGAATAACAACTTTCTGAGATGAAATTTTCACATCTCTGTTGGTTACCTGTAGGAAGTAAACTCCATTTGGTATATCCGAGGTACGAATCGTTGCTTTACCAGCCTCTTCGACCTGCTGAGCAAGTACAACTTTACCTGCAACGTCAACCAGTTGAAGTACTGTTCCTGTTTCAAGCGCTGGTCCTTCTACATTGAGGAAGTTAGACGCTGGTGAAGGATAAGCACTGATAGTGTTTTCTACATCTTCACCTACACGCTTGCCACCATCAAGGACGAAGACATCATTTGGCGCCTCCAGGCGGTTTCCACAGATACATTGTTTCCTGGACCAATCGGAGGCATCAGTAGGACCACAGTTAGAACGTACTCTCCATGAAGCACAACGGTAGCTCAAAGGAAGTGTATATGAAGTTCCTCCTCTAACGTCAACCAGGATAGACTGACCAAAACCAGTTGGGCGACAGCAGTCTGGGTCGTTAGTGGTAATTGCGATCTGGTAATCAGTAACACCAGGTACTGGATCCCAGCTCAAGACTACTCTACCACGGCGGTCAACAGTACAACGTGGGTTCGCTGGAGTTGCACAGCAATCAACAAGGAATGTATCACGATAGATACAACCATTCGCATCTACAACCTCTACATAGTAGGTTACATTTACATAAGCGAGTATCCAGTTTGTAGTAGAAGAAGCTCCATTAGAAGCAGACCATGTTACTGTATAAAGACTTAGGTCAATAGGATTGTGGTTTCCGTCACCTACCATGATTACAAATGGAATCTCAGGATGTAGACATGGATCACATGAAGCAGCACGTGCGAAGCTTGTTCCATTATCCTTGTTGATGTCATCATAAATACCATCGATGTACTTCGCAGTCTTCGTAGGAAGCGCTAGACCACCAATGTCACAGCAGTTCTGAATAACTACAGGAATGTCAGGACAGCAAGTATATGTGAAGTCACGCTCCCATGTACAGTTCTGACATACATCCGTTACACGTACGGTGTAATCTTCATCAACAGTAGCCCAGAAAGCCCATCCTGTATAGATAACAACACCTTGGTCGTCTAACCACTCGATGGTAATACATGGATCTGAATCGTTCTGATCAATAGGAGTACCAGTCTCATCTTCTACCCATACTGGGTAACCACCGTCGATACATGGATCACAGTCATCCGGGAATGGATTTCCACTACGTGACTTATCGTCGTCGCTACCACTCTTAGTTGCTTTTCCGAGGTAGCTAAGTGCATTTGCGCGCACGGTGCTATTACCGAGATTACTTGAATCACCTGTTTCGATAATCACTTCACAACATGAAGCGAGGTAAAGCGAATCACACTCTACAGGACAATCAATAGTTATATATGTAGTATCAGACTGTGAACAAGGCTGACCAGCAGGATTGTCTAGTGTAAATGTATATACGTATCCATAAACCAAACCATTCACAGCGTCATTCAATCCTGAAACCGTAGGGTCAGTTGCATTGGATGGGCTAATGGTTGTTGCATTAGGGTTTGTAGGCAGTGCTGTCCAAAGGATAGTTGTTCCGGTCTGATCAGGGTTACTACCGTTTAGATCGGCAGTCGTTCCACAAACTGACTGAGGCTCACCTGCATTTGGCTTTTCTACATCTTCGTAACGGCAGATTGTAATAACAGTAGTATCAGAACAGCTTAGATTAGGATTGTTAGGATCAGTTACGGTAGAGACAACTGTGTATGTATAACATCCTTCTACATCAAGAGTTACATTCAGACCTGTTTGCTGATTTACAGGAATATTAGAATTTCCAGGAACACTATTTACAGTTACCCCATTAGAGGCGCCATTTTCACCTGTAAGGTAGGTTCCAAGGTTTACAGTAACATTGCCTGGAGGAACACAACCAATACCTACTGTATCAGCTGTAACGTCTACATCATCAAGTCTGTAGAAACGGAAAAACTTGGTATCACCACACTGTCCATTCACACCAGGATCTATTGCACGAACCCAGAAATAGTTTGATGTAGATCCATTAAAATTGAGGGTACGACAGTTTCCGCTTCCTGTAGCAATTGTAGCGCCGCCATTTCCGCCTCCTACTTGCCAAGTCCAATTTCCTACATTAGGATTATTGATAGCACAAAGTAATTCTGATGCAGGAAAAGGTCCACAATAGTAGAATGAAGTATCAGGTCCAAGGGAATTCCCGCTTGCGTTTACTACTGTAACATTCATTTGATCTGACCCTCCTGTACAAGCGCTACCCATAGCAGTAGTTACTGTATATTGGAATGTATATGTAGCATTCGTTGCAGGAAATGTAAAGCTACCACACTGCCCAGAGACAGTACCAGCACCAAGAGGAGGTCCACCTACCTGTGTCCAAGCGCCTGTCGCATTTGTACATCCTAACCAAGTTCCACAGAGGCTTTGTGTAGTAGTGTTTGTAATACAAATTGTACGATCATTTCCGGCTGTAATATTGGAAGGCAAGTTTTCAATATCTACAGAAGTAGTAATTGTGTTTGCCTCACAACCACCGTTTACTACGGTGAAACTTACTGTGTAAGGCCCGCAAGTCCAGTTATCCTGAGTAAAAGTAGCAGCTCCCATTCCTCCTCCGGAGGTGAGGTGCATATTATTATTGTTAGGAACCCAGGTCCAAACGCCATCATCACCAGGATTTGCAGCACCGATAAACGAAGGGGTAACCGTCACTTGATTACAAGCATTGTAGGATACCGCTAATGCCGCAGGCTCTTGAGGCTGAGAGCCAATTTCAACCTGAATCGGGTTACAGGATGTTCCAACAGAACAGTCCACACACAATGTGAAGGTATAGAAACCAGGCACAAAGTTCGCCCCTGTCGGCGTAACCGTGGGTTGCAAAATATTGGGGTTAGAAATCACAAATCCCGGAGGTCCTGTCCAGGTGTAATTGGGATTATTTGCCAATGGTCCTTGGGCGGGCTCGCCCTCAAGAATAAAGGAACCATCCGAGAAACAAACAGTAAGATCCTCGCCGCCATTGGCGGTACAGGATTGTCCGAGCGCTGAGCCTGCAGCCAGCAGGACGCAACAAAGTAGAAGTAGCCAATTTTTTAACATGATAAAATAAGGATTAAAAGGTTTAAAAGTCTGTACAAGAGCATCGACTGATGGACATGCATTACCCGGGGTCCACCTGATCGAATGTGCCTCAAACTTAGACCGACCTCACCCCCTCATTCAATTACACATTTTTACTATTTTTCAGATAAAAACTATTGGACCATTTGTAATCATGCGGCTCCATTTATCATAAATACTGACTTTTCTCTCATTGTATACAAATTCAAAAAACGCCCCAATAGCCACTTATTCACTATTTATCATAAAAAAAGCCCAGACTCAACAGATTGAGCCTGGGCTTTTTTTCAACCACCTAATATCGGAAGATAATTGAATTCTCCACATTACTGATTACACACTTTATTTCATGTAAATTCAGTTTTAAGGTCTGTTATTTATCCAAAATAACCACTTTGGAAGAAGGATTTTCGCCTTGCTTAGTCATAAGCGTCACAACATATACACCGGCCGGAAGCTTTGACACGTCCAACTTTTGGGTTCCTTCTGTTTCGACGATCTCGTCCAGTACAACTCTTCCAGTCTGGTCGGTGATACGCAGGATATTCCCAAGCTCTATCCCCTCATATGCTACAGTGATATTATCATAAGCCGGAGAAGGGAACACATTGAGATAGTGGTCGACGATTGATGAACTTCCTCCCAACAATGTCTGCCCTTGATTGCGACGAGTACAGTCAATACACTCTGATGCCGAGAAGTCAGAATAATGATTACCACATACTGATCGTATCCTGAATGAGGCACAAGGATAGTTCGTCGTCAGTACATATGAAGTTCCTGTCACCGTAATAATCGGAGCTGACATAGGAAGACCAGGAGGATTAACACAGCAGGCAGGATCATTGATGGTGATAAAGATCTCAAATGTGGTCACACCAGGAACAGGATCCCACATGAGCACAGGCTGGCCTATCGAATTTTGCTCACAGCGCAGGTTCTGTGGAGCGCGACAGCAGTCAACTTCAAAGGTGTCACGATACACACAACCCAACTCGTCCACGATCTCTACATAATAAGTTACATTCACAT
Source organism: Bacteroidia bacterium (assembly GCA_045106685.1). Taxonomy (GTDB): domain Bacteria; phylum Bacteroidota; class Bacteroidia; order J057; family J057; genus JAUIGE01. Next base: position 12,938 of record JBGCFB010000309.1, read on the forward strand.
TGGCCCAAAGCGTAGGTTCGTCTGTATCCAGTCCGGTCAATGCGCTAGGGTCGCTCGCTGTCCAGGTAATCGTGTAAGGAGGGGAAGTCAGCAATGACCCATCATCCAAATCAAAAATACCTATCTGGAAAGGCGCACCAGGGTGGTCGCATGGATCACGTTGTTGTGTACCATAGATGATTTGTATATCGAAATTGCGTTCTCCGCAACACTCGTAGAAGAAATCATCTTCCCAGCTACAGTTTTCGCAGACATCGGTAACACGCATCGTATAATGCACATCGACAGAAGCCCAGAAGGACCAACCTGTGTAGATTACAGTTCCGCTTTCGTCCAGCCACTCAATGATGATACACGGGTCGCTGTCATTGGCGTCGAGTGGAGTGCCGTCGGGGCCTTTGGCCCAAACCGG
>JBGCFB010000031.1:0-29556 GCA_045106685.1 Bacteroidia bacterium
TGCGAATTTGACCAAAGCATCATCCACTATAATGACTCTTCCTTTAATGAACTCGAATTCGCCAAAAGCTGGGAAAAGTTGGATATACCGCAGCTAGTGCCTGGAGGCATGAGGATAGGTTACTCTGCTTATAGGGAACCATTAAAGTCTTTTTTTACATTGATACCTGACCCTGATACTCCATATGTTTTAGTGAAAGTGTTTGAAAAAGGCCCTGGTAATGACAGCTTTGTTGTGGAGCGGATAGAACGAACAACTCCCGCCCAAGTCCGAAAGTTTTCGAAAACATTGGATACACACTGCTTCTGGACTACAAAGGTGGATGACGAAGAGAGGCTTGGAGGAGCGGGTTGGTTTTTGGAAGCAAAGCGAATTGAAGAATCACCATGTTCACTCAATGACCATCACTTCGTTTGGCGATATACTTCAGATACTCTTTTTAAGAAAATTTTCATTGATGGTTTTTCAGATATGATGCATAATAAGTAGACAACCCTCAGCTCTAAAACCGTATTGCACCTTTTACAAAAGAGCAAAAGGTGCAATACGGTACATTAACCGTGGTAAATCAAATAGCTACCATTCAAGTAGTCAGCACAGCATAAGCCTATTGTTTTGTCACTTTTGCTGTTTGAATAGGGCTCCCTTTTTCATCCATCCATTGTAGAAGGTACATGCCACGTGAAATCCCTTCGGAAATCGTAAGCTTCTCACCGGGGCTCAGGCCTTTTTTGACATAAACAACCCTTCCCATCATATCTGAAATTCGAATACTGGTCATACCTTCAGCTCCGGCAGGTATATTCACTGTCAGATTACTAGAGAATGGATTAGGGTAGTATTGAATACGGGGGGTCGATTCTATTGGCTCGGAGGCTTCTCTGGTAGTCGAAGACCCAAATATCCAGTGCTGATTCTGGTTGTTATTGTTATTAGTCCAAAGGTGTACATTTTGACGACGAGCGCCACCTCCCATACCATCGATCGAATAGCCAGATGCATTGCGTTTTTGCAAACGGTATGCGCCGCCACCCATGCTAATTTTCTTCCAGTGTTGATTCTGGTTGTTGGCACCACAAGTCCACAAGTATACATTTTGCCCTTTCGCTCCTCCATTACCTCCATCAATGCAGTAATTTGTATTAGCCTTTTGATAGGAATAAAACCCGTTTCCACGACTAATTTCAACCCACTTTTGGTTAATGTTAGTGCTGCTGAAATTCCAGAGATAAAGGTTCTGACCATTTGCGCCGCCACCTTGTCCATCAAGGGCATAGCCTGAAGAATTTCTTTTTCGCATGGTTACGACCGCAGTACCACTTGAATTATTCCCCGTAGTGAAGTTAGGGCCAGCTCCTGAGCCGTAGCTAGAACCTGAGTTGTCTGCACATTTAGAGCGGACCTGCCATTGGTAGGTCGTATTGTTTGAAAGGCCAGAAATCGTATATGAGGTTGTATTGCGGATACTTGGAGAAGTCGTCCAAGATGAAGTTCCAGTCTTGCGATGGCGTACCTTATAATGATCTATATTGGGTACAGAACTCCATGAAACAGTAGCAGAGCTAGTGCCGACATTACCCGTAGATCGGTTTCCAGGCACATTTGCTGTACAGGTAGGACCGCTGTTTGACCCTAATGTAAGTGCGCTGAAACGAACTTCGCCATATGCATTATTCTGCTCGTCGGGCTTCCCGGTTTTTTCTCCCCAAATGGATGATTGTGTATAGCAACCTGCCTTGAAATAGCCCCAGGAGTAGTCACTCGAATACGTTGTGCTGTATTGACCTCGGCTTCCTGATACATTGAGATTGTTTAGGGTAATGGTAATGTTACCATTGTTGACATACATTCTGGCGACCATCGTTTGGCCGACACTGTAGTCCATTACATCATTGCGAGTTTCATCTTCATTGATAGTAAGATGCACACCCGAGGAGCCATCAGCCCTATATTCTAATCTAAATGCCTCCTCTGTGCTGCTCGTTGAATTACTGCTGTTTCCTTTTATTTGAAGCATGCATACCTCCTGCTTTTCATTCGGCAGATTTGTTACTCGGAAGGTTGCGTTTAGTTCATGTTCATCAGAAAAGCGCCATAAGTCATCTCCACCATTTACCTTTTCACGCAGCTCGCATCGTGGATAGGCATTGGCACTTGTTAAAGCTCCGGCACAATGTGCCTTGAAGACAACATCGTTGCCAGAAACAAAAAAGTAAGGTCGATAGGTGGAGTTGGGAGTATAACCGGATAGGTTAGTGGTTTCCGCAGCCTTTACATAGTTGCTACTCCTGTTGTTGTACGAAACATTGCGGTTGTCTTGCCCGCTACTGTTGACAGGATAGGTGATTTTGAAGTACTGAAGGTCAGGGATTTTGCTAGAAGGAGCCTGAGCAAACAATGAAGGACTCAGGACGAGGCATAAACCTGCAATTAGTGTGTAAAGAAGGCCTTTTTTCTGACAGGCCATAAGAGTACCTAGCGTACGAAATGAGTTTTTGAATAAATTCATCGTGTAGAAATAATTAAATGATTAAAAAGGTGTGGCCAGTAATGCGCTCTATCTGCGAACAGGTGTAGTTTCCCTCATCTCTTGTGCCGAATAGCACAAGCAGTATGGAACCTTCAGTGTAGAAAGTCAGATTTGGGCATAGCGAGTACCCACCCGAACAGGCGCGCACAAAAGAAAAGCGTGGTAGGTTACGCTTCCAAGTTTGCGCATACAGGGTTTGTACTCATTCATCGAATGATAGCACAACTGGAAAGTAAAATTTTGGAATAGGCTAGTATGTTAGCCTCACGTCTAATTAGAATAGTTAGAAGTTAAACAAAGGGAAGATTTGCATGCAAAATTGGTGGTAGTATATTTGGTTAACCAGTTATTGGTTAACCAATTTTCGGTTAATCAATATTCACGAATTAAATCGAATACTCCAAATGTTTAATTCGGAAAAATGAAAATTTTTTCGACGATCAATTCAAAATGAGTGTTATACTTTCCCAGGTCGATACTTCTTCACACCTCAATAAGCGATTTGTAGTTCCGCTCTGACTGCTTCTTGGCGGTTACGTGAGATAGATAAAAATTAATAGAATAATTCATTAACCCATCTCCTCATTACTCCGCCACTTCCCAAGCCCGAGCATCTCAAACTCATCCTTATCCTGATTGCACCAGACGCCCATTTTGGACAAAATCGCATTGATAGCCTGTTGGTCTTCTGAATCCTTTTCCCAGTAATTATTTTCTGTGATCAAAGGCCCTAATGCGATGTTTTGGTCTTTGTATAAAATGGCAGCCTGATGACCCGTTCCTCCAAAATATTCCGTCTCGATATATGCGATTTCGCTTTGGCGGGAATTCGCCAGGAGATACTGATGTAGAGTAGGGGGCAAACTCCCAAGTGGTGATTTCTCATGAGTTTTGGGCTTGTCTTCAAGCTCTTCCATGTCTTCCACTAGATCGATGCTTATAGGAATCATGGCAAAGCCTTGCGGCAGTTTTATAGCATGCGCAAGCACCCAGGCTGATTCAATGGAGCGAATCGTAGCTTCTTTTGCGAGAATGATGTTAATGTGGTGCGCCATGGGGTTGTGTCTGGCATTTCTGACTAAATAGGGAAATGGAGATACGATATACTAAATCAGAGTTACTAGATCAGATTTTTTAAGACATTAAGCCTCTTCCCAAACCTCTTCCATATAGTTAATCACCTCATCCTCAACGCCATAGCGAAGGACCGTATGCGCAAGTCGCTGGATGGCTGGCTGCGCATTTCCTACCGCAACGGCCTTGCCCGCGATTTCGAGCATGGACATATCATTATAGTTGTCTCCAAATGCGGTGAGTGACTGGACAGGCAATGTCATATGATCGAGCAGCCAGCGTGCAGCCACGCCTTTGGTGGCTTCAGCAGAAAGGATGCTGAGCATTCTCCAGCCTGGTTTGAGGATATTCTCATACGTATGCAATTGGACTTTTTCTCCAAAAGCTTCTGCCAGCATATCCCTAAAGTGCAAAATCGTGCTTCCTTCATCGATGACATTAAACTGCGCTACAGGATGCTCCAAATAAGGCTCCAGCGAAGGGACCTCTGTCCAGGAAGGACTCCCGTAGTGCGCACGCATCTTGGCGTAGGTTTCCATGCACCTGTTTTCAGGAGGCTCGCCGTACATGCTTTCTTTTCCATCCTGAAATACTGCAATAGCTGGCGTGGTATTTTTTGTTCTGAAAAAATCAACAACTTCCCGAGCCAAGCTTGCGCCCATAAGATTTCCGGCTAAAATATCGCCGCTTGCGTAATCCACAATGAAAGCGCCATTGCGTACAATGATAGGCAGGCGAATATCGAGTTCGCCCAAGGCCCTTTTAGCACCAGGCCAGCCACGTGCCGTAGCAATACTAAAGGGAAGCCCACTTTCGAGTAATTGCTTGAGGCGTGTTCTGCCAGAATCACTTAAGGTTCCTTGGTGATTAAGAAGGGTGCCGTCCAGGTCTGTGAGGAATAATTTCATGCGCCGCAAATGTACAAAAGCGGGATAAAAGGTTTGGCTGTTTGAGATAGTTTTCGCTTTTCATTTAATAGAATTGGGCTTATTTTTCGAATCCATAACTAAATATCTCCATGATCCGTAGCGCTCTGATTTTTACAACCTTGTTTTGCCTGACTATCTCACTATTTGGTAGGGCAGAAAAAATTCGAGTTGTTTGGATCAATAACCCATCACAAGAGGCACATATAGGCTGGGCCAGTTCTGATAAATCTTTACAGACCCTTTATGTTGACACCTATGATCATGGAAAGGATACAAGTGCTTATGAACGCCGATTTAAGCCCGAGATCGTTCATCGTGGATATAAGGGGATGGTTACACAGTTTGTCCATCTAAAAGGCCTCATTCCCAATACACGCTATTACATGACCTGGGGAGACAAATCGAGCATAACCAGTTCTTATTTTTTTCAAACTGCACCTGAAGAACCTACGGATTCCATATCCATTATCGTGGGGGGGGATTCCCGCAATAATCGGAATGCACGCCAAATGGCTAATATCCTCGTTGGGCGACTGCGCCCTCATGCGGTGATGTTTGCAGGTGATATGACCGATGAGGACCAATCAAAAGAATGGCAGGAATGGCTTGACGATTGGCAGCTTACCCGTAGCCATGACCGAAGGCTAACGCCAATTATTCCTGCCAGAGGTAACCATGAGCTTTCCGACGAAGTGATGGTCAAGCTGTTCAATGTGCCTGAAAAGGCTTACTATGCTCAGACTATTGGTGGAAATCTTATGCGCGTATATTCGCTTAATTCAGAAGCGAATGCCGGCGGAAACCAGGCGGCATGGCTGAAGGAAGACCTTGCCAATGAAGGTACTAAAGCTATCTGGAGAATTGCGCAATATCATAAGCCGGTTCGTCCTCATGTGGCGCGCAAGCGCGAAGGTAACGATCAGTATCAGTATTGGTCGCCACTATTTTACGAATTTGGGGTGCAGCTCGCTTATGAATGTGATGGGCATATCGCCAAGGTGACCTGGCCTTTGCGTCCATCGACCAAACAAGGTGCTGACGAAGGCTTTATTAGGGATGATCGATATGGTACCATTTATCTTGGTGAAGGAGGCTGGGGAGCACCTTTGCGCAAGCCGGATGATGCCAAAAACTGGACGCGTGCAGTTGGTAGTTTTAACCACATCAACTGGCTCTGGATCAGTAAGGATAAACTCGAAATTAGAACTGTGATCGTGCCCGCCGGCATAAGCCAGGTGCTGAGTATCAAGATGTTAAGTGACAATACGCGCTTTACGGTTCCGCGTCGCGCCGAACTATGGCAGTTGCCAGGCGGAGTCGATGTAGTCAACGTAAGTGTAAATAAGCGGGAGAGCGAATTGCAAAATCTGGTAGAAGAGAGCCTTGATGGCAGTCTTTTCGTTGAGGAAAATCCTGAGAATCAAACGATCTTTTTTAATGCTTTTCCTATCCCTAATAATAAGCGTTCACAATTAGGAGTGACTTGTTTTTCCAGGGAAAAACAAGCCGTAGATTTGCGTCTTTTTGACCAGCGAGGAAGACTTTTGTTTAAGCGAAAATTGCGGGTTGTGGAAGGTGATAATCGCTTTACATTTGATACACGCAAATACTTAAAGGGAATCTATTATCTCGCAATCCAGCAAGATCAGGGTTCGCAGGTTATCAAACTTGTATTGGATTAATTATGACACAGGAAGTTCATGTTTTTGCCCCTGCTACTGTTGCAAACGTAGCCTGCGGCTTTGATACACTCGGCTTCGCTATTCGTATGCCTGGAGACACCGTTGTAGCACGTTTTGTGGAACAGAAGGGCTTGCGCATCAAGGAGATTGTAGGCGACGGCGGAAAGCTCTCCAAGGATATTGAAAAGAATACTGCCACTGTTGCGGCCTTGGCTTATATGGAGGCTTTGAATATTGACCGTGGTATCGAACTGGATATCCATAAAGGCTTGCCTATCGGCAGTGGCCTGGGATCCAGTGCGGCGAGTGCCGTCGGGGGCGTCATGGCTGTCAATGAGTTGCTGGGGCGTCCTTTATCAAAAAAGGAATTGCTGCCATTTGCCTTGAAGGGTGAGGCGATCGCCTCCGGAGGCGCTATACACGCAGACAATGTTGCTCCATGCTTAATGGGAGGAATTGAATTAGTTCGTTCAAATAAAGACCTCGATACCATCAATATCATGCCTCCTAAGGCGCTATTCGCAGCGGTTGTCCTTCCCAATATCGAAATTCTAACCGTCGAGTCCCGCGCAGTATTGCGCAAGGAAATTCCCATGAGCGATGCCATTACCCAATGGGGAAACCTCGCAGCGTTGATCGCTGGCTTTATGAAGGAAGACTATGGCCTTATTGGACGCTCTTTGGTGGATGTCATTGCAGAGCCTTATCGTTCTAAACTGATTCCTGGATTTGATAAAGTGAAGCAAGCCGCGTTGGATGCCGGAGCCTTGGGCTGTAGCATCTCAGGTGCCGGTCCGGCGATCTTTGCGCTCTGCGAAGGCGATCAGACTGCCTTTGAGGCTGGCGAAGGCATGCAACAGGCTTTCCAAAGTTTAGGCGTTGCCTGTGAGCGCTATATTTCTCCTATTAATACCGAAGGCGCAATTCGCCTCAAATAGAAAATACTTTGGTTTTGAGTTTTGGGTTATGTGTTTTGAGTTTAAAAAAACGCTTAACCCCAAACCCAAAACTCTGAACCCCAAACACTTCTCTTAATGAAGCTTTTTTCAACAAATAATCCGGCCTTAGAGGTCGATCTCAAACGTGCCGTTATCGAAGGCCTGCCGCCTGATAATGGCCTGTATATGCCCACATACATTCCTGTTCTTCCTGTAAGTTTTTGGGCGAAAGCCGCTGGAATGAGTTTTCAGGAGTTAGCCTTCGAGGTAACTAATACCTTGCTTAATGGCGCTATTCCAGAGGAGGCTCTTCAGTCGATCATTCAGCAAGCGGTATCATTTGATGCGCCGTTGGTTGAGATTGAGGAAGGTGTTTCAAGTCTTGAATTATGGCACGGGCCTACGCTGGCCTTTAAGGATTTTGGCGCGCGCTTCATGGCGCAGTTGATGGGCTATTTTGTAAAGGACGATGAGGAGGAATTACATATCCTCGTAGCGACTTCCGGCGATACCGGCGGAGCCGTTGCGGCTGGCTTTTACAACACACCCGGCATTCGTGTTACCATCCTCTATCCAAGTGGGAAGGTGAGTCCGCTTCAGGAAAAGCAACTCACAACGCTGGGAGCCAACATTTCTGCCCTTGAGGTCAATGGCACGTTTGATGATTGTCAGGCGCTTGTAAAAAAGGCTTTTCTTGATCCAGAACTAAAAGCGAAACTCAATCTTAGTTCCGCAAATTCAATCAACATCGCCCGCCTTATTCCTCAGACCTTTTATTATTTCAGAGCCTGGCAACAGATTCAAGATACATCCAGGCCGTTGGTAATGTGTGTGCCGAGTGGCAACTTTGGCAATCTGACAGCTGGTCTTATTGCAAAACGAATGGGCTTGCCTGTGAGCCATTTCATTGCCGCTACCAATGCGAATGATGTTGTGCCAGCATACTTGGAAACAGGAGCGTATAATCCGCGCCCTTCTGTACCCACCATTTCAAATGCGATGGATGTAGGCGCTCCCAGCAATTTTGCGCGTATGCAGGATTTGTATGCAGGGAATTGGGAGGAAATAAAAAGAGACATCACGGGCTTCTGTTTTGATGATGAACAAACAAAACAAGCCTTAAAAGCTGTTTATGAAGGTGCTGGTTACCTTATGGACCCACATGGAGCTGTGGGATATTTGGCACTAAAAGCATACCAAAATAACCACCCAAACACCAACGGTATCATTCTGGAAACAGCTCATCCGGCGAAGTTTCTGGAGGTTGTTGAACCTATTCTCAATAGGAAGATCGAAATACCGGAGCGCCTCGCTAGCTTAGCGAATAAGACAAAAGTGGCCACCTATCTTGAAAACGATTATCTTGATCTGAAACAATATCTGTTGGGAAAATCCTCATAAATGTCCCATTAGTTAATGCTTAAAGCACTAATTTAGCCAATCGTTAATCGCTAATCTGCAATAGCCAATTTCTTCTCATTTATGATAAGCCGCATACTTATTTTTATCTCGATCCTCGCGTTCTCAGTTTCAATGATGGCCCAGGACAAACCTGCCTACCGCATGTATGATGCGAACGGTAAGGCGATCAAATACAAGAAAGCAGTCAAACTGGCTCAGGGAGCTGACGTTGTGCTCTTTGGTGAGTTACATAATGATCCTATCGCCCACTGGTTGGAGCAGGAAGTGTTGCGTGACTTGGTAGATAAAAAAGGAGCGAAAAAAGTGGTGGTTGGTGCGGAAATGTTTGAACGCCACCAAGCCAAGGCTCTGGACGATTATATGAGCGGAACGATTGATGAAAAAGCTTTTCGTGACACCGCTAAAATGTGGTCCAATTATGCTACGGACTATCGCCCCGTTGTGGAGTTCTGTAAGTCTGAATCAATCAAGCTCGTCGCCACCAATGTGCCGCGGCGCTATGCGCGCATGGTAGCGCAAGGTGGCCCCAAGAGCCTCGATACATTATCCATTGCTGAAAAGGCGGAGATTGCACCATTGCCGTATGAAGTTGACTACAACCTGCCATCGTATCTCGCGATCAAGGATATGATGCGCGGGCACATGGGCGCTATGAACATGGACCACTTCGTGGCAGCACAGGCGATAAAAGATGCTACTATGGCTCATTTTATTTTCACAAACAGAAAAAAAGGCCAGCTATTTTATCATTTGAATGGCTCATATCACTCTGACAGTAAAGAGGGAATTGCCTGGTATTTGAAACAAAGCGACCCTGAAATCAATATTGTCAATATCACCGTTGTGAAGCAGGATGATATTGGCAGCCTTGAGGAAGAACACAAAACGAAAGCTGACATCATCATCGTCGTTCCTAGTCGAATGACTACGACGTATTAGCCTTATATTGCAATATGAACCACGAAGAGCTGAAAGCATATTTCCTCAAGGAAATCCTTGAGGATGAGTCAATTACATTGACAGAGGAACAGGAAAAGGCGCTTGGAGTTTTTATTGATTTTTACAAAAGCGGCGATATGCGTTCGACTTATCTGCTGACAGGTTCAGCAGGTACAGGTAAGACTTTTCTTATTCGGCTATTCACTGCAATGCTCCGAAAGCAAGGATACAAAGTTGTACTGCTTGCGCCTACAGGACGAGCCGCCAAGGTGGTTACCCGCCGAACAGCAAGAACTGCTTTTACGATCCATCACCATATCTATCAGGTTAGTGAGGATTTTTATGGAAAACCTGGTTTCTCACTTCGCCCCAACAAGGCAGCCACTAAAGTAGCCTACATTGTCGATGAGGCATCGATGGTAGGCAAAGGAGGAGGAGAAGGCGGCACGCGCAGAGGCTTATTGTTAGACTTGCTGGAGTTCGCCTTTGGAGAAGATCCGTATCGCAAGCTGGTGCTCGTGGGAGACCCGGTTCAGCTTCCTCCGATTGGCTCAAACAATTCTCCGGCGCTCGATCCTGACTTCTTGCGCCACAAAGGCTTCGCCAGTCTCTTTTATAGCCATCTTTCAGAAGTAAAGCGACAGTTGACTGACTCTGAGGTATTGGAGAATGCTGTTAAGCTGAGGGATGCCTTTTTGGATCATGGAAATACAAATCCGGAAATAGCGCTGGGAAGAGAAGTTCAGACGCTCGAAAACGGCTGGGAAGGAATCGAAAATTATATGGGTTACTATCGGGAAGGTGACCCTGATAGAATCGTCTTTATTACCTACTCCAACTACCGGGCGGTCCAGGTCAATATGGCTATCCGCCAGCAACTTTTCTTTGGAGAAGCGGCTGCCCTTGCACCTTCTGATCTTATCATGGTCGTAAAGAATAACTACCATTGGGGTGATAAAAAACGCTTGCCATTTCTCGCCAACGGCGAAATGGGTACGGTTCGCTACACCGACGAGGATAGCATTGAAGAGAAATACGGCCTCCGTTTTATGGATGCTGAGATTGAGTTTTTGGATAATAAGCAGGAGACCTTTTTGATATCCTGTAAAGTCGTCCTAAACCTTTTGCAAGAAAAAACGCCTCAACTTCCTGACGAAATGCGCTTTGCCGTTCAGCAGGCTCGCATCGCTGAGTATCAGGGACTTCCGTCCAAGGAGCAGAATGAAATGATCCTTAAAGATCCTTATATCAATGCGCTTGAAATTAAATACGGACACGCAATCACCGGCCACAAAAGCCAGGGTGGTCAATGGCAGAATGCGATCATTGGCTTTGAACCTGATTATGGCCAGGATCCGGTAGCATACCTGCGCTGGACGTATACGGTCTTCACACGTGCGGAGGAACGAGTATTTTTACTTGATTGCCCTTTTGTTGATAATGGGTTTTAATTGAACACGGATAGCGCCGATTAAGTAAGTGATCAAAAGAAATCCCACACTCAAAATTCTTTGTCATTTCGAACCCTTCGGCGTCGCTCAGGGCAGGCTCGTGAGAAATCTTGACTTTGTCGACTTAGCATGCTGAAAGTCAAGATTTCTCGCCAGCTTCGCGACTCGAAATGACACCAATTTTTATTTGGTTAGGTACTTAATATGATTGATCATCGGCATCTTCAATATCCGCCAGCCACATTAGTCATGCGTTTTATAATCATACTCATTGCTTGTTTATGTTTTTTTTCGTGTGAAGAGAAAGATCCATTCTATTTAGGCGGCATTCAAATACATGAAGCGAGTCAGGAAGATTGGGTGAAACTGGTTGATGATGTCGGCATGAATACCATCGAGGTGACAGTGTATGCCAAGCAAGGCGACTGGAATTCGGATAACCTGTGGTGGGATAGAGAGGAGCCATATGTGCTCTCTGAGATCAGAGCCGCAAAGGCTCAAGGGCTTCGCGTCGTCCTTGTACTGCGCACAGCACTCGACCACGCCTTCTCCGCCAACAAGTTCCTGTGGCACGGAATGATCATGCCAGAAAGCGACTCATTGCTAAAAGAATGGTTTTGGCGATACAACCGATTTACAATCATGTGGGCCGATATCGCCGAGCAGGAAGGCATCGATGTACTTGTTATAGGAAGCGAATTAAATGCGCTGTCAGCGACTACGCCAATCGATACTATGCCAGCCTTGTTGGAGTATTTTAGTAATAAACCGAAACAAGAAAAACACGAAAAGCGAGTGCTGAAGTTCAAAGATCAGCTTCTTCCGGAAGATTTGTGGGTGCAGGGATTTGATAATTACGAAGCTATCGAGCCGTATATCGATGACAAGATCGCCACAAATGTGGCTTGGGCACATGCTGTTACCTTTGGAGATTCGATCCCTTTACTCACGGCCCGTCGGGAGTTAATGAATGGCTACTGGCTTTCGGTTATAGAAGAAGTACGCAAGCGATATGGCGGCAAACTCAGTTACGCCGCCAATTTCGATAATTATCACGAAGTGGGTTTCTGGGATGCGCTTGATTTTATAGGAATTAACGCATACTTCCCGCTGCGTGATTATGAAAAAGACTTCCCCAAGGATAGTATTCCTGCCGCACTAGCGCAAGGCTGGGAGCGCGTATTCGCCGATATTGACTCTTTCAAGGTGAAAGATAGCCTCGTAGGAAAGCCACTGCTGTTTACGGAATTGGGCTACATTTATCGCGAGTCCTGCACGATTCTTCCGTGGGAAGGCTTTGGCTTTTCAGTGGCAGGCCTGGAAGGTGAAGAGGCTGTTTTAGTATGGAAAAAACAACCTGAAAACCGCATCGAACGTGCAATGGCCGTAGAGGCTTTGCACAAAGTGGTTGTAGAACAACAGCAGCCTTTAAAGGGGATTTTATACTGGAAGCTTACAGGCCATGATTATTTGATCAAGGAAGAACCTTTTGCCCTCCACCTAACAAAAAAAGCAACCGACCCTTTACAGAATCAGTTGCTCAAATTTATGTCTATTCCAGAAAGGAAAGATTAAGGTCTGTAATCGCGATTGCGAATCGTAAAGTCCTTTGGGATACGGAACTGACTCTTGTCAAAATCACGGCGCTTAATGCCTGTACAAGTCGTCGTCACCATCAGGCCCTCTTGTTTGCGTACGATCTTAAGTGGAATACGACCTCCGAGGCCTTTTACCAGAAAGTTCGGTTTTGCCTGGACCTTTCCTTTATATAAAGTTGTATCAACTCGATATTTATCATTTACAAAAAAGTACAAAAAGGATTCTCCTTTTTTGATCGCGTACACATCACAGGTGTCGCCCAGAACGACGCCCGTTTTTCCTTTAAGCTTTACTGCTACGGGCTCTTTTTTGTGAGTTTCGCGATTTAAGTCTTCATGAGGGTTGAATTTGAAAGCAACCTTATTCATAGGATCAACGCTGAATTCCCGATCATGCTTATTGATATACATGAATGTTTTGGGAATCTCCCCGCCAGTAAGATTGATGATGTAATCGCCATTAAAGACGTGCATCTGCATCTTGTCAGGAGGCTTGTTGAGTAAGAGATAGTCAGCCTTGGGGCCTTTCATCTCGACCGTATACGTAACAGTGCCGTTGAAATGAGTTGAGTCGGCTGTTTCTGCAAATGCGAATATGGGTAAAAGAAACAGGAGTAGGGTGGGGGCAAAAAGTTTTTGGAACATATGTCGGAAGTTGGTATTTCCTGGGTGTTAGTGTTAGGCTAAATACGATTATTCGGCAAATCTATTGTTAAAAAAGAAACCTGCCAATCACTTTTTAGATTGGCAGGTTGTATATGTGTCACTATCCTGTTAATAGGAAAGTACCCGTCTTGTTTAATTCATCTCGGCAAGTTTGGCCTGAATCGCTTCGAAATTTGGCTGATCTCCGGCACTTTCAAGCACTTCAGCATACTGGATGACGCCTTGCTTGTCGATAATGAATGCTGAGCGCTTTGATACTCCTTTCATTCCCATTACAAACTCTTCGTAGATCGAATGATATGCACCAGAAGCTTCTTTGTTGAAGTCAGAGGCAACTGTGAAGTTAAGATTGTTGTCAGCCTTAAATCGCTCCAATGTAAATGGAGAATCTACAGAAACTGCAAGTACCTCAGCGTCAGCGCCTTCGTAAACGGCAATATTATCGCGTGTGCTACAGAGTTCAGCAGTACATACGCCTGTGTATGCAAGTGGAAAAAACAAAAGAAGGACGTTCTTTCCTTCAAAATTAGCGAGTCCGATCGTTTCTTTATCGGTGGTTACTACAGCGAAGTCGGGAGCTTGTTGTCCAATTTGGAGGGCCATATTAGGAATTGTGTTTGTTGAAAAATTAGATATAGATAGAAAGACCAAATACAGTTGAATTTGTTTATACTGCAATTAACGAATTATCGCTCAGTCATAACGCTTACTCGATAGACACGTTCACTCGTATATTTTGCACAGTTACTCCTTCTAAGCACGCGTTTGTCATTTTGGGCTAGAAAAATGGGTGACTTTGTGTTTTTTTTGAATAGAAAATTAAAGGGCAACACGCATATGAAAACTTATCTACTCTTACTTCTTTCAATTCTCGGCCTGACCACAGGCGCCTCGGCTCAATCAGGGATCACCTTCTCCGGACTTTTTCATCAACCATCCGCAAAACTTACCCAGCAAGGGTTTTGGGCAGGCGGAGGAGCCAGGGCGCAATTCCTGGGAAAAGAACTGTTGCGTGGGTTTCCCCTGAGGCTCCAGACGGGCATAACCGCATCGTACCTTGAAGGATCTCGTGCAGTATTTGGCCAATCGAATCAGTTTGGAACCTTAACCCTGGCATCCTCATTGGTCAATCACGTCGTTCGCGGTGGAGTAAGCGCCCGGATTTTGACCTGGCCAGGTAAGATTCGATTTTATGGAGAAATAGAAGCCGGAGGCCAATACTTTTTTTCAGTACTCAAAAATGGAAATCATGTAAATGATTTTATCTCAGGAAACGAATACCAAACAGTAGCCAGTAACCTTGGCCTGTATACCGGTATTGGTGTCGGGGTTCAGTTTCGTATTCTGCCATTCATGTTCGCCCAGTTAGGCATGAACTTTACAGATGGCTATGGGACACAGTTCGTCGACTTAAATAGTGCTGATTATGAAAACAACACCCTTACATACGATGTCGTTTCTGTAGGGAGTGCGCACTTCGCAGAGTATAACCTTGGGTTATATTTCCGATTGGGAGACCATGATAACAAGCGCCGTGATCAAAAGCGCGGCAAACGACAACGCGATAATCGAAAAAAGGATGGTAACTCCCGCCGTGTTCCAAATTATTGGGACCGAGGATAGTTTCACAGGAGCTAAAAGTAGGTAGTAGAAAATGAAAGGTTCAAAGTTTTAGGGCGGCATAAATACCCCTAAAACTTTGAACCTTTCTGCTATGATCTTTTTACTACAAAAGTCTCTAGCGCACAGGGTTGTATGTCGCCTGATTAAATGTGCCACCTTGTGAAATTGGCGCAAGTGTTGTCACTAGGTGCGCATCAACGTCAATGCCTTTTCCGACCAATGCCTTATTGTAAAGCTGAGTTGATTCCGGGAGAATATCTGATAGATTGATCAGCCACTCGCCAGACTCACTCTGTGAGAATTTTACACGGTTGGAAGCCGACACACCATTCATCGTAACTGAAGCACTCGCTCCTTGACCTACTGTCTCTATATTTCCTAGCTTGATAAGCTTGAGTGCGATTTTGTCAATTGCTCCTGTTTCGACTAGATTTTTAAAGAAGGAAGCGGGCTCCATATTTTTCAAGCCTCTGTCAGCCATCAGGATACGACTTTTTAGAATGGTCATCTGTGTTCCTACAGGCATTGCCTGAATTTGTGGAGCATTTGAGTTGATCACTTTTCCATATAAAGCAGCATAATAATCAAGCGTTTCAGGGCTGACCATTTCTACAGCAGAATTTCCATCTCCCATACTGATAGCCTTGATAAAACTATCAAATGATGCCGCAGGGCTATTGGCCTCAAAACTGCGCTTGATAGCGCGAACTGTAGAGTCCTGAATAGCTTCAGGATCTTTTGGGGTAGCCGTGGTAGTCGTTGAAGATGAGCCCGGGGTTTTGCAGCTCGCCAATGCAAGTATGATGATACAACCGAAGAGGAGTAGATTTTTCATTTATTGATTTGTTTGGGCGGCAAATTTAATAAAAAAGAAGAAGAAGGCTATTGGCTGTTGGTTGCTAGCTTTTGGCCAGAAAAAGATTTTTACGAAACCTATGTTGAGCTAAAGCATAGGCTTTAAAGCCAGTTAAACTGCTTCCGCTACCGTGAAGGTACTTCCGCCCACGAAACCAAGCCCATCCTCAGGCAGCCAGTCCTTCAAGGCCTGAAGGCCTTCCGTAACGCTGGCGTACGTCTTTCCATGAAGCTCATGTTTGGCGGCTTTTGCTTGGAGGGTATCCGCTACAAGGCCACGCGGTATGGCGGGTTTGACAAAGAAGTATTGAGCGTCTTTGGGAAAAAGGGACAAAATAGCATCGTGCTCTTTGTCGCTCACCATCCCCAGTACGATTCCCATGGATGATGCGCCGGCTGTTTTAATTTGTGCCAAAACCTCGTTGAGGCCGTTGATATTGTGAGCTGTGTCTGCGAGAATGAGGGGCTTCTTCTGGATAACTTCCATGCGCCCGCGGAGGCCGCTATAGGCCTGGACATGTGCAAGGCCCTCACGAATAGCTTTATCTGAAATATCCCAGCCTTGAGACTGGAGCGATGAAATCGCCTTTAAGGCGGTTAGTACATTTTTCTGCTGATAGCTTCCGGCGAGGCTTAATGAAAAGGAGCCAAAGCCATCATAATCAAATACTTGCTTGTCCCAACTTCGACTTGTTAGGTGAAGTAAGTGGGTGTTTGTATCAGCAAATGAAATAGGAGCTTGTAGTGATTGGGCCTTTTGTTCAAATACACTTTTTACCTCATTCTGAGTCTCGCCTATAATTACAGGAACATGCTTTTTGATGATTCCAGCCTTTTCGCCTGCAATTTTTTCAAGACTATCTCCTAATAAGTCCATATGATCCCAACCGATGTTCGTAATGACACTCAGTAAGGGATGGATAATATTGGTGCTGTCCAACCTGCCGCCTAAGCCAACTTCCACTATCGCGATATCGACCTCCGATTGAGCGAAGTAGTCAAAAGCCATTGCTACGGTTGTCTCAAAATAACTAGGGTTGATTTCTTCGATCAGGCCTTGATGTTTGGTGACAAAATCGGCCACGAATGCCTCAGGAACAGATACGCCATTAAGGCGAATACGCTCTGTAAATGACTTTAAGTGAGGAGAAGTATAAAGACCAGTCTTATAGCCTGCGGCCTTGAGTACGGCTGCGAGCATGCTCGAAACGGAACCTTTGCCATTTGTACCACCGACATGAACCGCCTTGAGTTTCCCTTGCGGATTACCCAGCGCCTCACAGAATGCGATCGTATTACTCAGGTCCTTTTTGAAGGCCTTTTTTCCCTCTCTCTGAAACATCGGCAAGCGATCGAGGAGGTATTGATATGCTTGTTGGAAGTTCACAGTGGGCAGTTGGGCCTAGTTGCAATTCTGCCTGATCTTACCGTAAGCATTGACGTCGCCTAGTTCGCCAGCACGACTCCAGTCGAGGCATGCGCCATTGAGGTCGCCAGCTTCGTACTTGACTGCTGCGCGCACATTATATACATGAAAGTCCGTAGGGCTTTGGCTTACAACATAGTCCAGGTCCCTGATCGCATTGACATAGTCTTTGAAACCTAAATAGGCTTGCGCTCTGTCAATAAAGAGCGTAGCGTCATTGTTCTCGTCGAGCTTAATCGCCAGGGTAAGGTCCGTGACCGCTCCGCGATAATCCTGCAGGCCGCTTTTGGCTTTGGCGCGCAAGCGATAATAGTTCTGTGCCTTGGGCTTGCCTTTTATGGCAACATTGAAGTCGCCCATCGCACCGATGAAATCCTCCAATTGAAGCTTTGCTTTTCCTCTGTAAAAGTATGCGTCCGGATTAGCCGGATTGATATCAAGTGCGGAGGTAAAGTCCTGAACAGCGCCAGGATAGTCTTTTGTTTCGATGCGTGCGTAGCCACGATTAAAGAAGGCGGCATCGTTTTGAGGGTTCAGCTGTAGGACCATCCCAAAGTCCTCAATAGCTGCCTCAAAGCTTTTTTCCTCCATATGCTCTATACCACGTTTCATAAGCGCTTTCTCTGTTTGACCCAAAAGAAGGCCAGAGCAGCTTATACACAGAATGAATAGACAGTAGCGAAAAATATGACTCATGTCGGGTGATTATAACGTTTGGTGTTGGGATGATGTGGTGGTGCAAACCTAATGAATGCAGAATTGTGATTCAAAATCAGGGTTGATGTCACATGGTCTTAGCGAATACCGGGCCGGAATATTGTAACATGCTCGTACAATTCGCCTGGTCGAAGTATTGGGCTTGGAAAGTCAAGTCGATTTGGCGCATCTGGCAACTGTTGAGGCTCCAAACAGACCGCATGATAAGGCTGTAATGGTGTTTCTTGAAAATCCACGGTTTCAGGTGATAGGAAATTAGCCGTGTAAAGCTGTAGTCCAGGCTGGTTTGTTTCTAGTGTCAAAGTGCGTCCACTTTCCGGATCGTGAAGTGTTGCAACCGGACCCTTATTTTTATCCAAAATAAAACAGTGATCATAACCAGCCCCTTTTTCTAAATCCGGATGTTTTGTATTGATGTCTTGCCCTAGCGTTTTTTCAAATCTGAAATCAAAAGGGCTTTCATCTACAGCAACTTTTTGCGTGGGGAGTAATTGCTTATCAGTAGAGAGGTAATGAGAGGCCGAAATTTGTATGCGATGATTTAGGGCTTTTTCTATAAAACTGCCCGAGAGATTAAAATATGCGTGATGACTAAAGCTTACCACGGTAGCCTTATCGGTTTTTGCGCTGGCTGTAAAGTGGAGCGCATTGTCGTCTTTTAGCTCGTAGCGAACCTCTGCATCAAGATTGCCTGGATAGCCTTCTTCTCCATCCTGGCTGCGATATTGAAGTGTGATAGCATGTTTTGAAATAGCAATCACATTCCATTCTTTTTGATCGAATCCATAATATCCACCGTGGAGGTGCATATCGTTATTCAAATTTGAGGGTAGGGGATAGAAGACATTGTCGAGGTAGAAACCTCCGCCTCCGATGCGATTCGCATAGCGGCCCACGATTCCGCCGTAGTTAGTATTTGCCTTGCGGTAATCAGCTTCATGGTCCAGCCCCAAAACGATACTCGCCATATTCCCATTTCGATTAGGCGTAAAAAAGCGCGTAAGCATGCAGCCATAACTCGAAATATGAGCTTCTACACCGTTGCTATTTTGGAGAATATAAATCATGGGGCTGGCTTTTGGTTATTTGCTTTTGGCGGTTGGC
The DNA here is from genome assembly GCA_045106685.1 of Bacteroidia bacterium. Taxonomy (GTDB): domain Bacteria; phylum Bacteroidota; class Bacteroidia; order J057; family J057; genus JAUIGE01. The sequence goes on from JBGCFB010000031.1 coordinate 18,955, forward strand.
CGGAGTACAATTTTCAATACATCAGTTTTTTAATAAAACCAGGCCAATAGCTAACCGCCAAACGCCAACAGCCCTTAAAGCATTTTTTCAAGATGATACTGAACCAAATTATCTACAGGATCTTTCACAATCGAACCAAGCTTAGCTCCTCGCGAGGCGCAAGCTTCTTCCAGCTGCTTTTGAAAAAAGAAAGCGACAGAGCCTACAAAGTCTACATGAAGGTTTTTATAATTGGGATAGCGCACCACGGTCGCATCAAGAAATGCCTTGAAGCGCTCTAAAACCATGGCTTGCATTGCTGGAAGATGAATTAAGCCACCAACCATTTGAGCAAGCTCAGCCATGCGCACATTGGGCTTTGAGCTGTGGTGGATGCTTATTTTGATATCATAGGCTGTCTTGCCTTTGTGCTCTTCGACGTACTGTCGAGCCTCATCAGGAAAGTCGCCCTGAAGAATCCCTTTAATAAGGTTTTTGCCAAGGTCCATTCCCGAGCCTTCATCTCCAAAGATATAACCATGGCCGCCGAGGCTTTCTAGCAACTCATAGCTGCGATGGGAGGCGGAATTGGAGCCTGTTCCCAGAATGCAAATGATGCCTTCGTCGCGGCGGGTGCTGCGCGCAGCAGCGAGAATGTCATGCTCTACATAGATATTGGTCCTCGGCAAAATCTTCTGGAGAATACCTCGGATAATCCCCTTTTGGCTATCGCTGCCTATGCCGGCTCCATAGAAATGAAGTTCGTCCAGATCAAGGCTGGCAAGATGACTTCCAAAAGCCGTCCTGAAAATATCTTCTATAACCTCCTGCTCGAGGACGTTGGGATTGATCCCGGGAGACTGAAAAGATGCTTTAAGGCCTGTTTTATCGAGCAGCCGCCAGGCTGTTTTGGTGCTTCCACTTTCTGCTATTAACATAGATATATCTGCGTTTTCAAGATGCCTGCAAAACTACGAACCACGACTGTTTTAGCAAACCGAATTGATCTTTGACAAGTTATCTAACAGTGTTACTAAGATAATTTAATTGATTTCATAAATTCAAGACTCTTCTGACGGATTTTTGAATTTCGAATGCCGGGCTAGCCTTAGCGTTTCTTTTGAGCATCGGGGAGAAGCTCTTTTTTCACCCAGAGGAAATTTGGGGCAATGCGCAATGCGCGCTTATAAACCTCGATTGCTTTTGGGAAGTTTTCAGCCCTTTCGTAGGCTTTACCCAGCCAGGCCACGCTGTGAAGGTATTGCCAGTTGTTTATTTTCTGAGCAGGGTTTTGATCAAAAAGCGCAATCGCTTTTGTAAAGCATTGGATAGCCTCTTCGTTGGAGCCTCCGAAAATGCCCGGAGCATGAAATTTCATATTGCCCATTTCAACCCAGGCGACAGGATTGCTGCGGTCAAGTTCAAGCGCGCGCTTAAGCGCTTTCTCGCTTTTAGGGCCAAGTATGAGTGCCCTGATGGGCTTTAGCCCAATTTTTAGCGCAAGCAGTGCTCCCCGAAATGCTTCCGCGCTAGATGCGTAACCTTCCTTTGTGCTGAGCACGTCGGTAAGTGCGAGCGCCTTATCGATATCCGATTCCACCTCTTCATCCTCCATAGCGAGGCGAAATCCGATATAGCCATATTGGCTGCGTATGAGCTCAAATATGATTTGAGGGTCCTCGGGCTGACTCGCATAAGCAGTCTTTAAGGCTCCAATACCGCCAGTCCATTGGGTTACATCATTGCTGCAATATCCCTGATACACCAATGATTTCGCATCAAGTGGAGCGACGCGTGCAGCAGATGAAAAAATGACTATAAGGCTAATTATGAGAAGAAATTTGGCGGATGCTTTCATGGTATAGAATCTGAGCTGGGTATTATTAACCGAAATTTGAACAGTAGGTTTAGATTTGTTCGATTTTTGCAAAGGTGATTCTTTCTTTTTTAGTGAAGCCAATCGGGCTTTTTTACTTTATTTTGCACACATGAACGAAAGACATCAAAACGATTACGTCATCATCATGGCTGGCGGAGTGGGAACACGCTTTTGGCCCCGAAGCAGAAAGTCATTACCAAAGCAGTTTCTCGACATTTTAGGAACTGGAAGTACGCTTATCCAGGACACCTTCAAACGCTTTAGCAGTTTCATTCCTGCTGAAAATATTTATATCGTCACGAACGCCGATTACAAAGATTTGGTACTAAGCCAGATCCCAAATATTTCTGAAGATCAGGTTTTATTAGAGCCAATTGGCCGAAATACCGCCCCTTGCATCGCATACGCAGTTTATAAAATCAGAGAAAAGGACCCCAATGCTAACTATGTGGTTGCACCTGCCGACCATCTTATTGCTGATACGGATACCTTTACCAAGAATATCGAGCTAGGACTGGATGCGGTTCAAAAGGAAAATATCATCATGACCTTGGGTATTCAGCCGACTCGTCCTGACACAGGCTATGGATATATCCAGTTTGTGAAGGATGACCAGGGAACTGGCTATCATCAAGTCAAAACTTTTACAGAAAAGCCTCAACTCGAATTCGCTATCAAGTTTGTTGAAAGCGGAGACTTCCTCTGGAACGGAGGTATTTTTCTTTTCTCCACCAATACAATCGTAACGGCATTTCAGTCTTACCTTGAGGAAATGGCCGAGCTATTCGAAGGAATAAAAGATAGCTACTACACTGATAATGAGCTAGATGCAATTGATAAGGTCTACAGACAATGTAAGCCAATTTCGATCGATAATGGCATTATGGAATTTGCAGACAAGGACAATATGGTCTACACGATTCCTTCCGATTTTGGCTGGAGCGACCTGGGTACCTGGGGATCAGTTCACGATAATTCAGAAAAGGACGATCAGGGCAATAGCGTTACTGGAAAGTCGCTTTTGTATGATTGCTCTAATAATATCATTCAGTTTCACGGTGATAAAAAGAAGCTTGTTGTTGCCAAAGGCCTGGAAGGCTTCATTATCGTTGAGACAGAAGATGCGATCCTTATTTGCAAAAAAGAGGAAGAGCAATTCATCAAAAATATCGTCACTGATCTTAAAACAGACTTTGATGGTGTATATGTGTAAATAAGTCCTTGCTGTTAGATCTTCCGATCCTCGGCCTTCGATCTTCAAAGTGGCTTTGGCTCCGCTCAGCCACCTAAAATCGAAGCTACCATGAAAGCGAGTATCAAGAATCAAGCAGCGAGAAAATAATATAATACCCCCTTTATGAAAATCGCAATAGTAGGAGCAACGGGTCTTGTAGGAACCGAAATGCTCAAAGTGCTTGAAGAATCATCATTGCCCATAACCGAGATTGTACCGGTCGCCTCTGCGCGCTCTGTAGGAAAACAGGTTGAGTTTAGAGGACAGCCATTTACGGTTGTGGATATGGATGGAGGAATTGCCGCGCAGCCTGATGTCGCGCTTTTCTCTGCCGGAGGCGGAACCAGCAAGGAGCATGCTCCTCGTTTTGCCGAAAAGGGCATTCCTGTGATCGATAATTCATCTGCATGGCGTATGGAACCAGGAGTTCCTTTGGTAGTACCTGAGGTCAATATGGCGAGCGTAAACGGCCACAAGATCATTGCAAATCCTAATTGCTCAACCATCCAGATGGTGCTAGCATTGGCACCATTGCATGCCGAATATGGCATCAAGCGACTCGTGATTTCAACCTATCAGAGTGTTTCTGGAACAGGAAAAGCTGCCGTAGATCAGTTGATGAAGGAGCGAAAGGGCGAAAACGCCGAGATGGTATATCCACAGACGATTGACCTGAATTGCTTGCCTCACTGTGATGTGTTTCTTGAAAATGATTACACAAGAGAAGAGATGAAGCTCGTGCATGAGACGCGCAAAATCTTAGGTGATGATAGCCTTGCCATAACGGCTACGGCTGTGCGTGTGCCGGTGATCGGCGGGCACTCAGAAGCTGTCAATATCGAATTTCATCGCGATTTCGAGATCGATAAGGTCCGTAGCCTTTTGGCTGCGATGCCAGGGCTCGTTGTGATGGATAATCCTGCGAATAACGAATACCCAACGCCTCGCCACGCGCATGGCAAAAACGAAACCTTTGTAGGACGTATTCGCCGCGACGAATCTCAAGCCAACACGCTTAACCTCTGGGTCGTCTCTGACAATCTCCGCAAGGGAGCTGCGACAAACGCAGTCCAGATCGCTGAGGCAATACTTGTGAGAGTTTAAAGTTTCATGTTGAAGGTTTAAAGTTGGCTACGGTTCACAAACTTGAAACATTCAACTTTAAACCTAAAACTAATCCGGCCTATGTTTCCCATTCAAATCATACTTGGTTTTGCACTGATTATCCTACTGGGATTGTATGTGCGTTTTTTCAGGCGGAAGCCTGTGAGGCAGGCACTCTTTGTGCTCGTGCTCATGACCGGGGTGGTCTTTGTTATATTTCCTGAGTTGACCACGAAACTCGCGAAATTGGTAAGAGTGGGGCGCGGAACAGACTTATTACTCTATGTTGTAATTGTGCTGGCAGGCTTCGGTTCTTTACATATGTATAGCCAGCAAAAACGTCAGGCTCAGCATATTGCAACCCTTGTACGCGAACAGGCGCTGATGCGCGCCGAGTTTACCAATGACACCAAACACCATGAATAAATCCGTCTTTTTATTGCTCTGTCTATTTTCTATCCAGGGTGTTCTTTTTGGACAAAACTGGCATCCTGAAGCAAAGGGTGAAGTAGTTCATCATCAGCACTTTAGCCTTAGCTATATCAACGATCACGAGCAGGCGGAATGGGTGGCCTATGAGCTTACATCCGAGGAGTTGAAGGGCGAAGTGGGACGTACGAATAATTATCGGGAGGATCCAACCGTAATGGTGGGCTCAGCGCTGCTGAGCGACTATAAGCGCAGTGGCTTTGACCGTGGCCACCTCATGCCCGCAGGCGATGCCAAGTTCGATTACAATGCGATGTCGGAGACTTTTTACCTCTCCAATATGTCTCCCCAGCGAAATGCATTTAATGGCGGTATCTGGAATAGCCTGGAAAATAGAATGCGTGTTTGGGCTGGAAAAAAGGAATCACTACGGATTGTGACTGGGCCAGTGTTAACCTACACCGAAGGCAAAATAGGAGCGAGTGGAGTGAGTATTCCGTCGTTTTTTTACAAAATCGCCCTCCATATTTCTGACACTGATACGAGCGCGATCGCTTTCCTGCTTCCTCACCAAGGCAGCAATCAGCCACTACGGGACTTTGTGGTGAGCATCGACTCGGTTGAGCGCATCACAGGCATCGATTTTTATCCTTATTTACCTGATGATATTGAGGATAAAATAGAAAAGGAAGTCCATCTTGAAGGCTTTTTTCCTACAAAAAAGAAAACCAAAGCTTCAAATACCATCCCCCAGATTACAGCGGAAGAAGCCGAAGCGTACATTGATGAGAAGGTGCTTGTTTGCGGAACGATTGTAGCGACGAAGTATTTACCTGAATCAAAAAAGCAGATTACCTATCTCAATTTCTCAAGACCATTTCCCCAGACACCATTTACCGCAGTGATTTATGGAGAAAACAGAACCAAATTTCCAGAGAATCCAGAAGTCTTATATCTGGATCAGGAAGTGTGTATACAGGGTAGGGTAGTGGCATACAAAGGCCGCCCTCAAATGGTAGTGCATCATCCGGCACAGGTTAAGAAGCGCTAGGTTAAACATGGTACTTAGTAAATCGCAGTGCCCCAATCCTCACCTTTGCGCCAGGCGCGATACATACCTTGAGCATTGAAAGGCATGGCGATATTTCCATGCGCATCGACCGCGATGATGCCGCCTTCGGCTTGCAGCTCGATCAGGCGACCATGCACGGTTTCATGAGCAGCTTCCGCTAGCGATAAGCCCCCGTAGCGCATGCGCGCAGCGATATCATAGGCAGCCACGGCTTTGATAAATGGTTCTCCATGACCCGTACAGCTGACCGCGCAGGTCGCATTGTCAGCATAGGTTCCCACACCGATAAGCGGACTGTCGCCAATACGGCCATAGCGCTTATTGGTCATGCCGCCGGTAGATGTGGCTGCAGCGATATTGCCATGTTGATCACATGCTACAGCTCCTACCGTGCCGAACTTTTTATCCTCGTCCATATCTTCGGTATGATCGAGGGCGACCGTAGGTTTTCCTTTTACGCGTAGCCATTGCTGGTATCGATATGCGTCAAAAAGCTCATGATCGGAGGCTAGTTTCGCGCCGTGCCTGTTGGCAAACTCTTCTGCACCAGGTCCGGCCAGCATGACATGCGGTGTATGTTGATAAACAAGTCTTGCAACGGAAATAGGATTCTTCACTCTTCGTATTCCAGCAACTGCGCCTGCATCGAGATTGGCACCATTCATAATGGCTGCATCCATCTCATGCGTACCTCCGGCAGTAAATACTGCGCCTGTTCCTGCATTGAATAGTGGCGTATCCTCAAGGGCATTGACGACTTTTTCCACCGCATCCATTGCAGAGCCACCATCATTCAATATCATATAGGCCGTTTCAAGGGCAAACTGGAGCGCATCCTTGTAGGCTTTTTCTTTTTGAGGTGTCATGCTTCGCGGGCTGATAGTGCCTGCTCCACCGTGAATTGCAAGGGAGGGAGTTTTCATACAAATGGGGCGTTTTGAGTTTGTAAATTACACTTGATATATGCTGCGATCGAATGAATAATAAATACACGAGAGCAGCAAGTATCGAGCAGCAAGGATCAAGTCGTATGGGATAATAAAACAACCCCAAACATACCTATATAAGTCGTTGCAAAATTCATATATTTGCCGCCCAAATCATTACATAAAGCATGAGTTTTAAAGCAGGCATCGTAGGACTTCCTAATGTAGGAAAATCAACTTTGTTCAATTCATTATCATCGGCCAAGGCAGAAGCGGCCAATTATCCCTTTTGTACCATAGAGCCTAATGTTGGGATGATTCCTGTGCCGGATCCTCGTTTGGATAAGCTTGCCGAGCTGGTGAATCCTCAAAATGTGCTTCCAGCCGTGGTCAAGATTGTCGACATCGCTGGACTGGTAAAGGGCGCAAGTAAAGGGGAAGGCCTTGGAAATAAGTTTCTGGGAAATATTCGCGAATGCGAAGCCATCCTGCACTTGCTCCGCTGTTTTGATGATGGAAATGTGATCCACGTTGAAGATAGTGTTGACCCGATTCGCGATAAGGAAATCATTGATACCGAATTGCAGCTTTCTGATTTGGAAGGATTGGAAAAGCGTCTTGAAAAGGCCAAGAAGCTTGCTAAAAGCGGTGGTCGAGAAGACAAAATGCGTGTTGAAGTGCTAACCAAATATGTTGCTCATCTTGAGAAAGGAGAGAACATCCGTAGCCTTGAGGTGAATGATTCAGAGCGCCAGATGGCGCGCGAATGGCAGCTACTTACCGATAAGCCTGTGCTCTATGTCTGCAACGTAGATGAGGATAGCCTTCCAGATGGCAATGCTTATGTGGATCAGGTACGCGAATCTATCAAGGATGAAGATGCTGGGCTGATCGTTGTTTCGGCTTCATTTGAATCCCAAGTTGTCGAGCTGGAAGATCCGGCTGATCGCGCAGAGTTTTTGGAATCAGTAGGATTGGAAGAGCCAGGCTTGAATATGCTTATTCGTTCAGCCTATAACCTCTTAGAGCTTCAGACTTATTTCACTGCGGGAGAGAAAGAAGTTCGTGCCTGGACGATCCATAAAGGCGATACCGCCCCTCAGGCGGCTGGTGTTATCCATACAGACTTTGAGCGCGGCTTTATTCGTGCAGAAGTGATCGGATATGATGACTACATCAGTTTTGGTAATGAAGCTGCTGTGAAGCAGGCTGGCAAGATGGCCATCGAAGGTAAGGAGTACACAGTCAAGGATGGCGACGTAATGCACTTTCTCTTTAATGTTTAGTGTTGTGAGTTTGGGGTTTTGAGTTCAATAAAGGAAAACAGAATGAACTCAAAACACTTAACCCAAAACTCATAACCGAATAATCAATTAGTTAATCCTAAAAAATAACCATGCAAGATATAACCGTACGTGAACTCAAAGAGCGTATCGACGCTGATACTGCTCCTGTAATGATTGATGTAAGAGAGCCGCATGAGTGGGAAGCGCAGCACCTTGCTGGTGTTGAAAAGGTTTCATTGACCATGCTTGCCGCGCCTGAAGTTCAGGAAAGAATTAAGGCATATGGAGATGCCGAAGTTGTATTTATCTGTCGCTCTGGCGGACGCAGTGGGCAAGCTACCCAAGTTGCTCGTCAGCGCTTTGGTCTTTCAAATGCACGTAACCTCATCGGAGGAATGCTCGCATGGAAAGCCGAGATTGATGAGACGTTCAATGTACAGTAAGATAGTTTCAAGTTGAAGGTTTCAGGTTTAAAGTTCAGTAATAGACTTTCCATAAACCACGTCTTGAACTTTAAACATCCAACTTGAAACCTGAAACTAACCCTCGTTATGTTTACCCACGACACTCATGTACGCGTTCGTTATGCAGAAACCGACCAAATGGGTTTTGTCTATTACGGACGTTATATGGAATACCTAGAGGTCGGCAGGGTAGAGATGATGCGTGCTCGCGGAATCCCTTACAAGCTGGTAGAGGAGCGCGGTATTTGGATGCCGGTTACGGATGTGAAGCTTAAGTATAAAGCTCCTGGTCGCTATGACGAGCTACTCACAATCCGAACGCATATCCATGAAATGCCTCGGGCGACGCTTGACTTCGCCTTCGAAATCTTTAAAGAAGATGGCACCTTGTGCCTTGAGGCTACTGTTAAACTGGCCTTTCTTGACCGCGAACGTCAGCGACCTGTGCGTGCGCCGCAGTTTGTGTTGGATGCTTTCGTTAATGGAGAATGAATAATTAACAATTGATAATGAGCATCTTTCTGCTAATCAATTAATTGCCAATAGTTCATTGCCAATAAAACACTAATTTGGGCTTGTGAAGATATTCCATCATTTCCAACGCAAGGTTGATCGCCTTTTGCAGCACGTGTACATCGTTCTGCGAAAAGTTCACCTTCCTGGATTTAGGGGGATGAATCTGTATGAAGTGCTTCGCTTTTTCTACAATGGTCTAACCGATACCAAGTTTACGCTTATGGCAGCAGCCATGGCATACAACTTTTTCCTGGCCCTTTTTCCTGCGATCATCCTCACCTTTTTCAGTTTATCCTTTACGCCGGTTCCTGAAATTGTCGAGGACGAAATCATGCATTTCTTGCAGTCTGTAATTCCTAATTCGGAAAGTGCGCTGTCAGAGGTTCAGGATATCGTCACCAATATGCTGACCACGCAGGATTCGACGGGAACGACGATTACCGGTATTGTCTTCTTCGGCTTCCTGACCCTTTGGTGGGCGATGCGAGGCGTTACGGCCATGATTCGGGCTTTTTCCAAAGAAGAAGAAGTATTCCGACAACGAAACGTTTTTCAAACATACTGGACCTCAGCGGTCGTGCTGTTCCTGCTGGGAGGGATTTTTTTACTGGCAATTTCACTTCAAATCGCCGGGCAGCTTAGTATTAACTATTTGCAAGAGGCAGGTTGGATAGGGAAGGGGCTTGTTGGGTTTTTACTCAACACCCTAAACTATAGTATTTCACTTTGCCTTTTGCTGTTCTCAATTTCATCGGTGTATTACCTGGGGCCGGCGACTCATCAGCGTTGGAAATTCTTCTCCCCGGGCGCCTTTGTGGCAAGTTTGCTTACGGTTGCTACTATTGCCGGCTTTAGTTGGTTTTTCTCTAATATCGATAAGTATAATGCAGTCTATGGGTCACTCGCTGCGATCATATTGCTGCTGCTCTGGTTCTATTATATCAGTATCGTTTTGCTTATTGGATTTGAGTTAAATGCAGCGATTGATATGGCTTCTTTTCACTCCGTTTCGCAAGCAGAAAACTATACCACACCTAACAAAACGGTGCCGCCGCTGGACAGCCCCGATTCCGTCGACATCCTACCCGAACCACCGCCACCTGAGCCATTTCAATAATCATGAGATTTATTCCTTTTATCGTCGTTCTCCTTTTTCTTACGGCTTGTGTGAGCACTGTGCCACTACGCAAAGGCGCTTTGATCAAGACTGAGCTTTATTTCGGAATGAATATTCCTGGAGGCGGCGAAGTAGGCCCGACAGAATGGGCGCAATTTCTGGGCGAAGAAGTAACACCTCGCTTTTCAGATGGACTGACCGTTTTTCAAGCTCAAGGCCAATGGCTTGGAGAAGACAGTGTGATCGCTCGCGAGCAGAGCCGTGTAGTCGTTTTGCTCTATACCTACTCCGAAGCGCGTGAAGCCGATATACAAGCCTTAATGGCGGCTTACAAAAAGCGTTTCAGGCAAGAGGCTGTCATGCGGGTTGATAGCAAGATTCGGTTGGGCTTTTATTGAGCTTAGGCTGCTTGGCCTTAAAAGGCCAAGCAATAGTGAATAATATGGATGCTAAAGCAACGAGAAAGTTATAGGAGAATGTAAAGTGTAGAGTGGTTTGTATTTTTCGAATAGCAATAATCTGCTATATTTGATTTTTAACTTAACCCACACACTCATGACTGATTTTACACAAGACCCATTTGAAGATCCAGAGCA
>JBGCFB010000310.1:0-6699 GCA_045106685.1 Bacteroidia bacterium
CATGGGACGGCATTTACGGTATCTGTCGATTTGAGTGCCGGAAATAGTACCGGTATTTCTGCGGCTGACCGCTCACGTACGATTCAAGCATTGATCGATCCTGGAACAAAAGGAGATGCGTTCAATCGCCCTGGGCATATATTTCCACTTAAGGCGATGCCTGGAGGTGTTTTGCGCCGTGCGGGCCACACGGAAGCTGGTGTAGATCTTGCGCGCATTGCAGGCCTGTCACACGCTGCTGTGATCGTCGAGATCATGAATGAAGATGGCTCTATGGCGAGGCTTCCCGATCTCCGCAAAGTCGCCGACAAGTTCGACATGAAGTTGATCACGATTGATAATTTGATCAAATATCGTCTCGAAAACGAATCACTTATCGAGCGCCAGATTTCCGTGAAAATGCCTACTGAGCATGGCGATTTTGATATGGTTGCTTTCAAGCAAATCGATACTGGCGAGGTACACCTTGCCATGGTGAAAGGGGAGTGGGAGGAGCATGAGTCTGTATTGACAAGGGTTCACTCTTCATGTGCTACGGGCGATATTTTTGGCTCTTGCCGCTGCGACTGTGGCCCTCAGCTTGAGCACTCCATGAAGATGGTCCAAGAGGCAGGTAAAGGAGTCGTATTATATATGCAACAGGAAGGGCGCGGAATCGGTCTTTTGAATAAACTGCGTGCCTACAAGCTCCAGGAGCAAGGACGTGATACGGTTGAAGCTAACCTTGAGCTTGGCTTTGATATGGATGCCCGCGATTATGGCGTCGGTGCGCAGATTCTGCGCTCGCTCGGAATACGCAAGATGCGACTCATGACCAACAATCCGCGCAAGCGTGCCGGCCTTATTGGCTATGGCCTGGAGATCGTCGAAACAGTGCCTATCGAGATCCCCTCCAATCCACACAACGAGCAGTACCTCCTGACCAAGAAGCTCAAAATGGGCCACGAGCTTGTGATGGGCGATTGATTGGATGTGCGCTAGATCGGTGAGTATTAAGTAGGAAAGATTTTTTTATATAAAAAACACAAAGGCCAAACATGAAACATGTTTGGCCTTTATTATATCTAGAAAATAGCGTTTGATTATTCGTCGGAATCTCCGCTATCTTCAGTTACTTTTTTCTTTGGAGGAAGGGTCGGAGCAAGCATCAAAATCATGCGGCGGCCTTCCATGCGCGGGCGCATTTCTACTTTGGCGATGTCTGCTACTTCTTCTGCGAAGCGGTCGAGCACATCAAGTCCACGCTCTTTATATATAATATTTCGTCCTCTAAACTGAACGTATACTTTCAACTTGTTTCCTTCTTCTAGGAACTTGATTCCGTGGCGAAGTTTGAAGTTGAAATCGTGATCATCAGTATTAGGGCCAAATCTGATCTCCTTAAGAACCGTTTTGGTTTGGTTCGCTTTTGCAGCTTTACGCTTCTTCTTAAGATCGTAGATAAACTTCGTGTATTCGATAATACGACATGCCGGCGGTCGGGCACTTGATGAAATTTCTACAAGGTCAAGCTCCATCTCCTCTGCCAACTTAATAGCATCCTGGGTAGAATAAACGCCATTTAAAGACTCATCTTCCATTTGTACGAGACGAATCTCATGTACTCTGATATCGCCATTGATTCTGTGTTCCCGTTGTGGGCGTCTTCCACCTCGAAAGCGTGGACGGGAGGATTTTCTTCGTTTAGCCAAATTATCGTTTTGTTTGTGTTTAAAAGTAGTAGAATAAGGAAAATAAAGATAGATAAAAGTCCCAGAAGGACAAATTTCAGTTCATTTTTACTATTTCAAAATGGGTTGCTGTACCTCTGTCAGCGCGCTAACCATCATGCTTAAAGCACTGACAGAGGAGGCAATTCATTATTAAGCTATCAATTGCTCTATTTCATCTTCCATATGTTTCACGAAGTCTTCAAGGCTTAGTACACCCTTATCACCTTCGTGACGTTTTCTTACGGCTACGCTGCTGCTTTGTTCTTCGGTTTCTCCAACTACCAGCATGTATGGATATTTTCCAACCTCGGCATTTCTGATTTTCTTGCCAATCGTATCATTGCCATGATCTACTTTGAAGCGGAATCCACTATTGCGTAGCTGCTCGTTGACCTTTGTTGCGTAGTCGATGTATTTATCACTTACTGGAAGGATAATCCCTTGTTCTGGCGCGAGCCAAAGTGGGAAATCTCCAGCGGTATGCTCAATCAAGACTGCAGTAAATCGCTCCAATGAGCCGAATGGCGCCCGGTGAATCATTACTGGTCGGTGCTTAGCGTTATCGGTGCCTGTATACTCTAGCTCAAATCGCTCAGGAAGATTATAGTCCACCTGTACAGTTCCAAGCTGCCACTCACGACCGAGGGCGTCACGTACCATAAAGTCGAGCTTAGGTCCGTAGAAAGCAGCTTCGCCTTCTACTTCCACAGTTTTTAAGTTCATCTCAGCTGCAGCCTGACGAATGTCATTCTCAGCGCGATCCCACAGTTCGGTATCACCGATGTACTTACTCGGATTATTAGGGTCACGTAGCGAAACCTGAGCAGTAAACTCCTCAAATTTCAGAATACGAAGAATATAGAGTACGATTTCAATAACCGCTTTAAACTCATCTTTTACTTGATCCGGGCGACAGAAGATGTGTGCATCGTCCTGTGTAAATCCACGCACACGGGTAAGGCCGTGTAGTTCTCCATGCTGCTCATAACGATATACGGTACCAAATTCTGCAAGGCGAAGCGGAAGATCACGATATGATCTCGGCACTGCTCCAAAGATTTCGCAGTGGTGAGGACAGTTCATGGGTTTGAGCAAAAAAGACTCTCCTTCAACCGGCGTTTTGATCGGCTGGAAAGAATCTTCGCCGTACTTGTCCCAGTGTCCGGAAGTTTGGTACAGCTCCTTCTTACCAATATGAGGCGTCACCACCTGGTCGTATCCTGCATGCAGCTGAACACGCTTGAGGAAGTCAACGAGGGTCTCACGAAGTCGTGTTCCTTTTGGAAGCCAGAGTGGGAGACCAAGTCCGACCTTCTCAGAAAAGGCAAATAGCCCCATTTCCTTACCGATCTTGCGGTGGTCACGTTTTTTCGCTTCCTCTAACTTTTCTAAATATTCCTTAAGCTCTTTCGCTTTTGGAAAGGAAATCGCATAAAGACGAGTAAGCTGCTTATTCTTCTCGTCGCCGCGCCAATAGGCTCCTGCAACTTTCAGAATTTTAAATGCTTTGATCACCTTCGAATTTGGAATGTGTCCTCCTTTACAAAGGTCAACAAAGTCTCCAGATTCGTAGAATGTGATTGAGCCGTCTTCAAGACCTTCGATCAGCTCAACTTTATACTCATTGCCACGGCCTTTATAATAGGCGATAGCGTCAGCTTTTGATATTTCTTTTCTGACAAATGTTTCCCCACTACGAGCAAGCTCCATGAAGGTCTTTTCGATTTTGTCAAAATCACCTTCACCAAAGCTTTCTTCACCAAAATCAACATCATAATAAAAGCCTTCCCGAATAGGAGGCCCAAAGCCTAGTTTGGCTTGAGGATAATGCTGGAGAATAGCCTCGGCGAGAATATGCGCAGAAGAGTGCCAGAAAGCATTCTTTCCACCTTCATCCCTCCACGTGTGAATCGTGAGGTCCGAATCGGCCTCGATCGTTCGGTCAACTTCACGAAGTTGTCCGTTCACACTTACGGCCAGCGCCATGCGCGCAAGGCCTTCACTAATGTCGGCGGCAATCTCTTTGCCGGTTACGCCTTTTTCGTATTGGCGTACGGTTCCGTCTGGAAGGGTAATGTTAATACTCACGTCAATTTGTTTTTTCAGGCTGCAAAGGTAGGGAAAATGACGTGATATTTTTAAACTTCTCCATTAAGCATTATCACGATTGGGGTTGCTGCCACCTCTGTCACCGCTTTACCGCAATGCTTAAAGCGCGGACAGAGGTTAGCAACCGATACAAAACCAACAGTGATAATCATTATTCACTAATAAACAGTCTGCAATCTTCAATTTAATAATATGAAGATTGCAGACTGGAAATTGTAGAGGAGTGATTTTAGATTTAGGGTCTTCAACCCTAAAAATCAATAATATTCAACCCTACATTAAATGTCCGTGTAGATGGGCCTTCGCCTTTGGCAAACATTTCGCTGAGATTGTATTGTACATAAATGTCAAGCCAGCGTAAGTCCATGCGAGCCATAAGGCCGTAACGCCATGGATTCAGGTTGAAGTCATCACGAATTTTGATAAGCTCACGGTCTTCGTTGTGCTGCTTGGTGTGTGCTCCCCAAAGAATACCTCCATAGGCTCCTAAGCTAAAGGAAAAACCTTTGTCTGCTTTTGGCTTCGTATCAAAATGAAGCATAAGTGGAATCTGGAAGTAGCGTGTTGTGAGTTTGTTTTTGTTAAAAGGGGAATCATCAGCGGTAGGGCCAAGTATGGTCAGTTGATCTTGTCGAGGCACTAATGTGATATCGTCTTCGAAATAGTAGTTGTTCCAGTCGATAGTAAGCGCAGTTTTGATCGAAACAGCCTCTCCAATAATGTTTAATTGAGTAGGAAGGAGATGAAGTGCAACATGTGCACCTGGGCGAAATGGCCTTACGCCAAGGCGTTCATCACCAGCGGCGTTTGAGCCAATGTCTCCTCCAAAAGCATAATTTGAGATTCCAATATCCAGACCTAGAAATCCAACACCTGAATCATCATCGTCGTCCTTATCGTTGTCATTTTTTCCAATGTTGACTTTAGAGTTATTACCTATGATGATCCGGAAGTTCTTTCCAACGGTAATTTCTGTAGAGTCATTAATATCGTCTTCTTCATCCATGATAATAACCATGGTGTCAGGTTCAGTCTGGGCAAAGCTCAAGCTGTGAACGCCTGCGATCAGAGCGAGCAATAGGATTAATATGCGAGTTTTCATGATAATTGGCAATTAAGATTGTGTGTGCTGCGAGCTGCGCTTTTTGCGCGAAAACCGGAGCAGATTAGTATTGCCGATGTTTAGTTCATAGGTGCGTCGTTCCGGTTTAGCGGCCTTTGGTTTTGACCTGCGGATCACGACCACCTTTTTTGTGGTTGTAGGTTCTGAAACTACTCCTTTTACCTTTTGACTTTCAACTGCTTCAATGGGACTTATGTCTGCCAGGAATTGTTTTTTTATTGGCTCTTGTGTGTCGTTAGCAAACTGCACGGGTATCTTAGGTTTGGCAGGTACTGGACGAGGTTTTGGCTTTTCTATAAGCTTGCGTTGAGGCGCTTTTCGTTGAAGTGGAGTATTTGGAGTTTTGGGTGAAGTGGTAGGCTTCTTTGGAGTTTTTTGTATTGCTGGTTTCTTTTCTTCAATTGGCTCTACTGACTTCTCTGCTGGTGTTGCAGCAATAGTAGGGGTGGGGGCTTTTTGAAGAATAGGAGACTGTGATGAATCTTTAGTTGGTACTTCAATGGATGGTGAGTCGGCGTGATTTGGAAGTGTTGCTTGCTCTTTTGGCCAAAGCCAAATTCCTATCAAAAGGGTAAGAACAGCAGCGACAGCCATCCAAATCCATACAGGACGCTTGCGACGTGGCTTTATGCCTGCCTCAATACCTGACCACAAGTCACGCTCCGTATCGGGGGCGTAGTTGCCAAGTTTTCCTCTGAGTATGTCGCGTTCCTTATCCATTAATCAGTTCACAATAGTCATTCATCATTTTTTAGGATCCAGTAGCAGTTTTGCCTCCATCCATCATTTTTCGCAGTTGCGCCCGGGCCCGGGCGTATTGGGATTTTGAAGTCCCCTCCGAAATTTCCAGCATAGCCGCAATTTCACGGTGGTTAAACCCTTCAATTGCATACAGGTTGAATACAGTACGGTAGCCGGCCGGCAATTGCTGGATAAGACTCACCAATTCCTGTTCACCGAGTCGTACCAATTGCTCCGGCGGCAATGTAGTACCAGGAGAAGAGTCTGATATTTCTACAAAAAACATCTTACTCCTTTTTCGATGCCAGGATATGGCAGTTCTCACCATAATCCGTCTGATCCAACCTTCCAAAGAACCATTTCCCGCGTACTGATCCAGGTGCGTAAATACCTTGATAAAGCCTTCCTGCATCACATCCTCAGCATCGGCAACCGAAGAAGTGTAGCGTAGACAGACACCATAGAGGCGGCGGTAGTAACGTTGGTAGAGCGACCGCTGAGCGGAAGCATCACCATCGCGACAGGCGCGCACCAGTTCGGTATCATCCAAAGCATACACCTGTTTCATCGGCGGGTTTTGTAAGGAAGAGTGGTATACTGCAAAAAGGGTTGCATCGAGGGGAAGTTTTTTTCAAAAATAGGAAATTAGCTGCTAGCCATCCTATAGGAAATTCGACCATTCTTAAATTCAAGCATAATGGCGCTTGGCAAAATGAGGTCTACAGATTGTTCTCCAAGGTCCTGATAGAAGGGAGCTTGAAAGTAAACATGAATAGCACCATAGCCAGAATCATACAGCCAAAGAAGAGAAAAGACATGCCTTTTCTCTATACTGGATGGATTCCATTTTATACCAAACCAATCGTGATCGTGCTTTTTAAGAAAGGAATTCTTTTCAGAATAGCCCAAATTTATCCTTTTTGCTTGCTCGGATTCATCCTACATTTATTCTGTGGTTAATTTCACCGTAGTATCAGGTGGTTGAATGAGATCGCAAATTGTATAAGACTAAAA
>JBGCFB010000311.1:0-4502 GCA_045106685.1 Bacteroidia bacterium
CATTATGTTCGGAACCAAGCTGGCCGACAGGTTTAAAACACTAAGCTCTAAGCGGTTACTTGCCTTTTTTAAGCTGCTTTTGTCATAAACTAAAAAGGCTTTTGCAAACGGCAAAATCAATGGCTGGTCGGGATTTCTGGGCAGCGGCGATGGAAACGCGTGTAGTTCCGACCTATAGTCTGCTAGCCTTGGACTGGATTACCCCGCGAGCCTGCGCACCACCACGAAATCTAGTCTAGCGGAGGAGGATCGTTGGGCCGGAATGCCGTAGCACCTCCGGTTTTGATGATCGCAGGGACTTCGGTTCCGGATCCTCCGGCGAAGTTGCTGCGACGGTTCATACGACGTACTCCGTGGCGATTCGCTCTCGCTACGCCCTGGTTACGAAGGAGCGCCTGTGCAAAAGGGTTGTGTCCATTCATAACTAGGCAGTTTGAGTTGCGAGGTTTCAAGGCTGCGCGCACGGCTTTTCTGATAGACTTCCTTTGCCACGTATACGAGGACCATCGCCACCGCTACGTTCAGGATCCTTGAAACATGTGCCAATTCAGCTTCATGTTTCAAGGGTAAATAGATTATGGGTTGAAATATTGTTGAGCTGGCAATATTTCACCTTCTATTTAGAGGCTGGAGGTTTGTGGGTGGGATGTGGGGGAAGGGGATAAAGAAAAAAGATAAAGATGGTTTTGCATGTGAAGCACCTGAGAGATATTTTTGATAGAAAGGCCCGAATGGACTTTTCCTCCTTACGAAATAATCGAGTAGGATATGATTAAAAGCAGTAAAAACATCATCACCGCCTTCGTTAAACCTGTTGAGTTTTTTTATAAAATCCTATATCCATTAGACAGGGATTTGAGAAGGGAAATGGCTAAAACTTTAAGGGAACCCAAAACTCGAGTAAGAGAGTTGAATAGAATTCGTGTTAATAATATTCTGTCAACCCTTTGGGCAAACACCGGAGCTTTATTTGGTTTAATAATAACCTACGTAACAGTCCTTTTTGCTCTAGTTACGGGTTTGGCCCCGATCTTCTTAGGAAATATGCCTGATCCAATAGATAACTGGGCCTTGCAAAATGGCCTTTTTACAACATTGCTTATATTAATTTCAACCTATATTCTTGTCATCATAACATTTCCCTCGATAGTAAAAAACATCCTCTATTATTTACCTGCGGACCAGTATGCTGAAGTAAGTTTAAGTAACTTAAATGAAAGCGAAATTCTTTCTTTCACCTCATTGAAAATGTGGGAAATATGCAATCTGCTGGTAAAAAGCGTTACAATCGATCAAAATCTTAGAGATTTAATTAAGGAAGAAGAAGGCAAATCGGAAATTAATTTAAAGGACTTTCGGGCTAAGAAAGGAGAGCTAGTAAAAATCATTAATGATCTAAATGAAGCGATACACAATTTTGACAAAAAATATCACAAATACTATTTCAACGCTCTTGAATTAAGGGATCAAGCAACTACAAAACTGGGGATCCATGAAAGAGAATTTTGTCATCACATATTAAAATTCTCTCCCGCAATATTAAATAGCAGAATTAGTACATTAAAACTGTCTGCAAACACATTAGGCTATATTATCAATCAGGAGGACTTTGCTACTCCCATGTACACGTCTGTCTTTTTTAATCATATGAATGAGGTAATTAGAATCGTTGATGATGTGAAAAATTCAGGAATGAGGTCGCTGCTTCAAGTTATTTGTCACCCTAGTACGCATGGCTATTTAATAGGATTATCTTCTATTACCTCAACATCAAGGTCACTTAAGCTTTTTTTGAGGGGACTAGCAAGTATTGCCAAAGATTATAAAGAAAAATACGAATTCGAATCAGCTCGAATAGAGTGCCAGGACAGAATAGAAACACTACTCCATAGAAGTAAAGCTCACTATGGAATGGATTTATTAATAGCTGTAGAAAATTTATACAAGAAAAATTTCAAGATCAATTCTCTTGATGGGAATAAGTGTGAAATTCCAGAAATACTATATCATTTAAAATATGGTATCAGGGGAAATGTCGATAATTCTCCCACTAAATTCATGGGCCGAAATTTCGAAGAAGTGATGACTGAAAAAGTTGATTTATTGGTCGGCATGAGGGAGAATTTGCTACAGTTTTATACAAAGGATACGGATAGTATAAGACAAAATTTTGAACTTCATTTAGATGAATTGATTAAGGGCAAAGGGAAAAAGTATATTTGTCTTTTTGGATATAGTCGAGTGGTAAGGAATGTTCTCAAATATTATAAAAAGCAGATTTCAGATTCAGAAATCGCAATTTTTGTGTTTAAGCAAGAGAAAAATCACATGATCGATACAAGGATTTTAAGGTACGAACTCAATGATGATAAGCCAAGTAAGAATATTAGAGGCACTTTTACCGCAACAGATCATTTTTTCTTCTCTTTACCCACAAAGGATGATAAGCTTATTTTTCTTTGTGGAGCAGAAGCATTTTGCAAAAAGCCTAAACTCCTTTTTCATACAAATACATACCAAGCCAGAATAGAAACTCTCTTAAACCGATTTGAGGATAGTGAGAAAAAGCCAAATCCTGAAATATGGATTCTGGCGGAAAATTATAAGGTGTTTGACTCTTTACCCCCCAAAGGTGGTTTTTTCGATAAGGAATTGTTAGCA
This sequence comes from Bacteroidia bacterium, assembly GCA_045106685.1. Lineage (GTDB taxonomy): Bacteria > Bacteroidota > Bacteroidia > J057 > J057 > JAUIGE01. The sequence continues at coordinate 2,662 of JBGCFB010000311.1, forward strand.
GACCATTATGATGAAGTAGATTTATATAATTTTGATGACTTTGCATCAGATGTATACTTAATTTCTACTGATTTCGAGGACGGAAGAAATGTTACAGATAATCTGATCGAATAATCCCCATATTCCGCAACACTACCACACCAACTCCAACAAGGTAGTGTCCCAGCTCCACCAATACGGGCAGGCAGCTTCTTATCCCCTAAGCTACTTATGACAACGTTTGCAATACCTTGATTATCAATGAGTTGCTGAAGTTGTATTTGGGTCAATATTCATTCCTTCAGGTCTGAAGATGGCACTTTATTAAGCGAAAAGCCCAGCTTTTCAGCCTGTTTTTGGAGGTATTTGAGCTTCAGTTCTTCGTAGTTTTTTTGGTAGGTTTCGATACCCTTTTCGACATATTCGATGCCTTTGGTCATGGCTCTGTAGAAAATTACTGCCAGCTTCCGCGCTAGAGCTTTGATGGCAATCTGTGGGCCTTTCCGACTCCGAATTCTTCTGCCAAAAGCTCCCAATGCGTGATTTTTGCTGTTTAAGAGTGAGTGAGCAGCTTGGCGAAAAATTTGGTTAATAGGCGGCTTGGGGTTGTGCCTGCTTCGTCGATTACTTTTGCCCGATTGGTTTCTTCCTGGTGTCAAGCCCGCCCAGGATGCGAAGTGTTTTTCAGAAGGAAACGCACTAAGGTCAGTTCCGACCTCTGCAATGATTCGCATCACAGTATGGTCATTGAGTCCAGGTATCGATGTAAGGTTTTTACCGCCTGCAAGCATCACATTATAGGCTTGGAGCTTTTTGATATTCGGTTTGTTGTGGTGCATCGCTTTTGGCTTATCCAGGTTTTTGGGTTCTTCCATAGTTTGAGTGATCTGCTCAAGGAGTCGCTCAATATACTGGTCGCATTCGTCAAGTTGGGCATTGATAAAGTCCCATCGATCAACGGCTTGCTTGAGTTTGAACAGATGTTGTGGTTGATAAAAGCCTTCAAGGGCCTGCTTGACCTGCTCGCTTTTATTTTTCTTGATACGCCCCTGACACAGTGAAAGTAGGGTTTCTGGGTCACGCTCACCTTCGAGGATAGCACGGATCATTTTCATTCCTGAAACGCCATGGACCTGGCTCAGCACCGTATCAAGGCGAATATTCATTTGAATCAACGCCGCTCGCATGCGGTTGACTTCTTTGGCACCATCCTGGATCAGGTTTTCCCGACAGCGGGCATATTGGCGCATTTCCAATACCCAGGATTCGGGAATAAAACTGGGTTCAAGCAAATCGAGCTGATGAAGCTGCTGAATCCACTGACAATCAGCCACATCGGTCTTTTTCCCAGCTCTGCTTTTGGTGTATTTTGGGTTGACCAGAAAGACCTCGAAGCCTGCCTCCCGAAGCATATCAAAAAGTACAAGGCTATATACACCCGTTGATTCGAGGGCGACAGAGGTCGTGCCAAGTGCCTTAAGCTCGGCGATAAGGATGCGAAAAGCGCCCGTCGTCGTGCCATAATTTTTTACTGCCAAATCAGGTCCGCAAGAAAATACACGTTCGCTACCGACATCAATTCCGGCGCAATGAGGGCGTTTTACAGAAAGGATTTTTTTTGCCATTTTTGAAAAGCTTTAATGATAAGGCAGCTCATCAAAGGCCCGAACAAGGAGGGGTAGCAATAAACTACTTAACGGGATATGTACACAGGTACATTCACCAAAAAAAGGCTCATTATGTTCGGAACCAAGCTGGCCGACAGGTTTAAAACACTAAGCTCTAAGCGGTTACTTGCCTTTTTTAAGCTGCTTTTGTCATAAACTAAAAAGGCTTTTGCAAACGGCAAAATCAATGGCTGG
>JBGCFB010000312.1:0-3682 GCA_045106685.1 Bacteroidia bacterium
CGATGCCTTCAGCTTCGGATTGAAGAAATCACTCTTCAATTATATGCACGGCATTGGCTTCGAACTGCCTTTGAGGGAGTGGTTTGATTTTGAAATTCCCTTTACGACCGTTGTACCAAATTTTATCGAAAACTGCCTCAACCCACATCCATCTTTTAGCACAAAACCTCCCTCACCTACTTCAAAAATCATATGGCTGGGAAGCGAAGCGCTGGTAGAAGAAATGGAAGAAGGCACGCTTTTGAATCTTACCTTTCACAGCAAAATCGACAGCTTCGAAATTGCCCTTGATCTGGAACGAGGAGAATGGCTACTGGATGCCCTCGAAAGGCTTTCGCCTTCGCACGACAAAGCCCAAACCTTCGGCAAACTAAAAGCCGATTTCGAAGAATATTTTGATGATTTTGAGGCGTTTTGGAACTCTGAGCCGATGGCGATTTTGAGAGAGAATGGCTTGTTGGTTTTGTAGGAAAGTGGGAATTAATGGATGATGATATTGGGGTAAGGATAAATGCTTTTGTTCTAATTTTACTAAACAGTATCTTTATACATACGAATACCAGATATATGTATACCTGATATTCTATTGTCAATCAATCTAACATGAGTATCCAACTCCAACTTCCTGAAGGGCTAAAAGTAAGTCCGTTCGAATTGAAAATGCTATTTGCTACTAAGCTATTTGAAGAAGGTCTTATCACCTCAGGTCAAGGTGCTGAAATGGTCAACCTTTCAAAGCGAGCCTTTATTGAATTACTGGGAAAGTATGGCGTTTCTGTTTTTCAATATTCTATTGACGAAATTGAGGAAGATATAGCTAATGCTTGAAAAGCTGATCATTTCTGATGCAAGTCCATTAATTGCCCTTGAAGATATAGGGCAACTGCACCTTCTGAAACAACTATATAAGCAGGTTATAATAACAGATGTTGTTCGAGATGAAATCCAGGCAGACTTACCATCCTGGATTGAAGTGACTGCAAACTATGATATTTCCCAATTTAGAGTTCTCAGTTTGGAACTTGACAAAGGTGAAGCCAGCGCTATAGCCCTTGCTTTAAAAAACCCTGAACTCCCTATTATTATCGATGAGCGAAAGGGAAGGCTTGTAGCTAAACGATTAAATTTGCGAGTAACGGGTACTATTGGCTTACTTATTAAAGCTAAGCAGAAAGGACTGCTTTTCTCAGGAAAAACAGTTTTAAACCAACTTGAAGATCATGGTTTTTGGCTTTCTAAAAAGCTAAAGCATCAGATTCTAATCAAAATGGGAGAAGGCGAAGAATAAGCCTTGGTAGAAAGGAAAAGAGAAAGCACTCCTTTTTCGCAAAAATCGTTTTACCCATATGACACTCTTCGATAAACTCTTTAAACAACCAAAACAAACCATTTCACTGAAGGATTTTGCGCTCACGGGAGAATTTGGTCCAGTTAAGGTGGGTATGCATAAAGAGGAAGTCATTAAACTGCTCGGCCCCCCAGATGAGGATAATGACTTTGATACTGGATACGGTGGTTTATTATATGGTTCTTATGAATTTTTTTATTCTATAAAAACTGCCATTATCGAATCCATCCAGAATGATCACCTTACTGCGGATCATCATTATAATAGCTGGCGGTATAGTAGTAATCCCATATTCAAGAATAAAGAATTTCAGATCGATCCTTGGTTTCTGAAAAAGGGAAAAGATGTACCTTATAAGAACGTCATACAAATCCTTAAGGAGGAACAAATTCCTTTTAAAGAAACCATCAAATATGACTGTCCTTTCATTGAATTCGAAAGCGGGGTAACCTTAGACTTTACAAACTTTGATGGCTACCTTTATGAAACAGATGATGGTGATTTTGTACAAAATCTTGATGTACTCATTCACAAGTCAGAAGGCTTCGCCTTAAATGGAATTCGTTATTTCCCTAAATCGTAATTTCACCCATGCAGCACTTATGTATTATACTAAGCCTCATCTTACTATGTATAGGATGTAGTAACAACAATCCCTACGACTGCGAAATGAATGAAGCAGTTTTCGCAATGAATGACAGCATGCTCAATGAGCCAGAAAATTTCACCCAATATCATGGTCGCCTAGAAAAGCACCATGAAGAAAAGCTCCAACTCCAATCATCTCAGGCTTATAGGCTTCTTTTTGGATACTCATATGGGTTTGGAACAGGGATTTACACCATCAAGAAAAATAAAAAAGGTGGTCTCCTTACCATCAAACACCGCTATTCAGAGGAGGGTAAAAAAGCCTACTGCTTACCAGACACCACAATAACATTACAGCTTACTCACAAACAATGGAATGAACTTGTTGAGCAATTTGGTTCAAATTGCTTTTGGACGATACCAAGTCCAATTCAAAACAGAGGGCTTGACGGTGGCATCTGGATTTTGGAAGCCTTTGACCCAAAAGCGAATAACCCAAGACATCATACTTATGCGATAGCAGCGAGGTGGTCTCCAGGACAACATAGCGCTTTTGGGAAAATCTGTCACCGTATCATGGTGTATGAAGAAACGCTCAACGAATAGATACTACCTGTTTGATTTTCAGTTCAATATTTATTGAATTGACACAAAAGAATATTCTGCAAAATCATGAAAAAAGCACTCCTCCTACTCGCATGTTCTAGCTTGTACCAAATCGCCTTCAGCCAAACAGTGCTCAAAGCCGATGGCCCAGGCGACACCTACGAACTAATCAGCTCAGTACTCGCACCAGGACAGAACCCAATCGAAGTTCCGGATTGTGGTCATACCGGTTTTGGGAGGCATATAGACGAGGTGTTTGACGCGGATTTGAATGCGCATGCCTTTCGTTTTTATATCCATACACACCTCGATGATGATCGCTGTAGAACTTTTGATCGCCAGCGAAATGAAATTAAGACGTATAGTCAATCTCCCGACAGCCTACTGGGAGTGAAGAACGAGACTGTGCAATATCGCTGGAAATTCAAGTTGCCGACAGGCTTTCAGCCTTCATCGTCATTTACCCATCTTCACCAGATCAAAGCGGTGGGAGGATCGCAATCTTCTATGCCACAGATTACGCTGACAGCTCGCAAAGCTACTCCCAACAGACTGGAATTACGTTATGCAGAAAACCTGAGTCAGACCACCCTTACTCAGGTGGAGCTTGCCCCCTTTTTGGGCAACTGGGTTGAAGCGACTGAGACCATTACCTACGGCGAAAAAGGTGTAGGCAAATTTGCGATCATCGTCACGCGCATATCAAACAATGACACCCTGCTCCAATACGCCAGCGACGACATCCGCATGTGGAAAACCAATGCCACTTTCCAGCGCCCCAAGTGGGGCATCTACCGCAGCCTCAACGACTCCACCAGCCTCCGCGACGAAACCGTCCTTTTTGCAGATATCAGCATCGAAGAGCTAGATGGCTCTACCGTTTCCCTTCCTCAGGAAGACCTGGGTGTATACGGCTTTCCCGTCTACCCCAACCCCACCAAAGATGTCTTGGTACTAGCTGATTGGGTGATGGAGCGCTGCGACCATATTGCGATCTCTACCCTGGATGGAAAGGTCGTTTTATCAGAACAAATAACCGCTAATAAAGTCGCCGTAACACATTTGGATGCGGGTGTGTATATGTTGGAAGTCGCTAGTCGGGGCGGGTTGAGGAAGGTGGTGAAGGTTGTGGTGGAGTAG
>JBGCFB010000313.1:0-6451 GCA_045106685.1 Bacteroidia bacterium
AGGTGTAATCGCGGCGCGTGCTACCATCCCCAAACACCGGGATCGTTTCACCTTGTAGCATTTTGCGAGCAAATTTGTGGATCGCAAGGTCGGGTCGCTGGCGAGGGCCATAGACCGTAAATAAGCGCAACGCGATAAAGCGAATATCATAGAGGCTGGTGTACACATGTCCAAGCAATTCTGCCCCGACCTTGGTACTCGCATATGGGCTAATAGGCTTCAGCACAAAGTCGCTTTCGCGCCAGGGCACGTTTGGATTCACACCATAGACGCTACTGGAGGAAGCAAATACAAACTGCACAATCCCATGCTCCTTGGCATACTCGAGCAAGTGCTGCGTTCCCAGCACATTGACTTGTTGGTATGCGACCGGATTCTGAATAGAAGGGCGCACGCCTGCCTTGGCGGCCAGGTGGACGATCGCGTCAAAGCTTACGCCATCCAAGCCGGATTTTAACGCTTCGTTATCGCAAATATCCAGCTCAATTAGCTTGAAATTGGGGTTTTCCTTGTGGGGTGCCACATTTTGAAGTTTGACCTCTTTTGGATAAAAAGGGTCAAAATTATCAATCGCTGTAACCTGAAAACCATCTGACAACAAACGATCGACTACGTGGCTTCCGATGAAGCCCGCGCCACCCGTGACGAGGATATGTGCATCTTCCCTGAGCTGCATATTGAAGCGTTTCTTATTGAAATATATTGGCTGTAGAGTACCATTCAAAGGCTTTTGCTAAGCCTTGGTCAATATCAAATGCAGGCTCGTATTTAAGATACTTACGCGCCTTGCTGATGTCTGCCAAACTGTGGCGAACATCGCCGGTACGTGTGGGCCCGTGAATGGCCTGTAGGTCGGAACCTGCTATCTCGCGAAGCTTGTCATACATGCCTATGAGTGTCGTTTGCTCACCCACGGCAATATTATATACCTGGTTTACGGCTTCGGTATTATCTGTAAAAAGGGCAAGCAAATTGGCCTGAACGGCATTCGCTACATAGGTGAAGTCGCGACTTTGCAATCCGTCTCCGTGGACAGTAGGAGCCTTGCCGGTAAGCAGTGCTTGTACAAAAAGTGGAATTACCGCGGCGTATGGTCCTGCCGGATTTTGGTTTGGGCCAAAAATATTGAAATAGCGTAGCCCGATAAATTCCATGTCGAAAAGCTGCGCATATACCTTTGCGTACAGCTCATTGACCAGTTTGGTCACAGCATAAGGAGAAAGCGGGCTTCCGATAATATCTTCACGCTTGGGAAGGCTTGCACTATCACCATAGGTTGACGATGATGCTGCGTAAACCACGCGCTTTACACCAGCTTCGCGCGCTGCTGTAAATACGTTGAGTGTTCCACTAATATTCACCGCGTTGGTGCGGAGTGGATTCTCGATGGACCTTGGGACAGAGCCCAATGCTGCTTGATGCGTGATCATATCGACTCCTTCAACTGCCTTGAGGCAGGTGTCAAAATCGCATATGTCACCTTCCATAAATTCAAAGTTCGGATTTTGTAAAAACGGACTGAGGTTGTCGAGACTTCCTGTAGCCAGATTATCCAGTACCCTGACCTTGGCGACTCGAGGGTCGTTCAAAAGTCCTTCTACCAGGTTGGAGCCAATAAAACCCGCGCCACCAGTAACAAGGATATGTGCGCCTTCCATATTGTTAGCTGTTCGTGTAATTATTTTAGTTAAAATTAACGGACGATATGCACCTTGATAATGCCATATGAATCACCCTGTCGGGCTCGTAAGAAGTACATGCCTGGACTTAGGTCGTTGATATCTAAAGTCGTCTGGCTACTTCCTTGAGTTACTTTCTGTAGACATACTTTGCCCTGTAGCGTCACCATGGATATGGTGGTTGCTTTTTGAAGACTAGTGCCTGGGATTTCTATATGTAAGAGTTGCGTTGCTGGGTTAGGATAACATGAAATATTCAAGTTATTGAGACTATTATCCAGCCCGTCAGGTCGTCTTACTACCAAAGTATCATAGAGTGTATCCGTTCCACATTGGTTAATGACGATAAGCCTGACGACATATGTTCCGGTATCTACATAAGTATGACATGGTTGAATGTCATTACTACTATTCCCATCTCCAAAGTTCCACTGATATGGAGAGGTTGGGAACGAAGAAAAGTTAAAGAAGCAGGCCTCAAACCCGTTCAATGTACTTGTAAAGTCAGCCGTTGGTCTTGGGGTAACCGTGACTGCAATTGTGTCTACGCTGGTACATCCTGCGGAGTTAGTGACAGCGACCGAGTAAAAACCGGTAGCATTCACTACTATCGTCTGTGATGTGTCTTGGGTACTCCATAAGAAAGAAGCCCCTGCATTGCCTGCATCGAGGGTATCTTGGATACACACATTTTTATCTCGTCCCAAACTGACTGATGGGAAGGTGGTAAAGCCCGTAATATTGATCGTATCTACTATCACACAACCGCGAGGTTCCTGAATGATGACTGAGTATTGTCCAGGTGTATTGACAGTTATGGTAGGGGTGGTGTCTGTGGTGCTCCAATCAAAAATGGCGTCTGAACCATAGTTTGTAATCAGCTCATTTCCACAAAGAATACCGTCAGCACCTAGTCCCGCAGGCAGTGCCTGGGTAAATGCCACTGTATCACTTACCGTACAATCCAGACCGTCACTAACAGTAAGAATATACTGTCCTGTAGAGTCTACGCGTAGGTCTGGTGTTGCATCGTTGGTGTTCCACAAAAAGCTTGCAGCCTGGATATTTGCTTGGATCAGCGTGTCTTCGCAAGCATAAAGCGTTTCTGGAAGATTGAGTGGAAGTGCCACAGAGATTTGCTTGGGAACGCGAACTCCTTCACAAGTCGCTTTGGCGATCGTCCAGTCAAAGAAGTAGTAATAATTTCCTGGAAGGGTAACTCCTTGTGTAATTTCCATTACACCGGGGTATGACAGCGGAAACTGAGGCCCAGGATTTAGAATGCCTAAAGAGCCTCCTGTAATATTATCAGCCATCAGTTGGTAACGCGTTCCAGGCTCCACCTCAAATCCGAGTGAAATGGAGAATGGAACTCCGATTCCAGTAACAGAAGGGGAAGAAGCCAATGCCGAATCCAGGATACTGCCGGTTCTATCAAGTAAATAAATAGTCATGCTGGTAGGCACTTGGGCATACATCACGACTTCTTCGATAATGAGTTTTTCCATGACATCAAACTCCAAGCCGCGCCTTCCTGCGAAATAGCCAGTCGGAACCTGGTTCGTACCTACTTTGAATGGATATTCTGCAATCGTACGTGTCGTAGCATATACCGTGGTATCATCTTGCACATCGATACTCAGGCCTTGTTCTCCAATACCAATCAATCTCCCATCAACAGCAGCATCATACCATAAAACCTTTCCTTCGCCAACTTTCGAAGCGATAAGAGGAATTGTAGCGGGGCCGCACATGGTTGTATCAGTTATGATAGGAAGTCCAGGCTCTTCAACAAATTCGACATTGACGGTGTCTAATGCTAAGCATGTTCCCAGCGAGACCGTTACGCTATATTCTGCCAAGGTGTCTACTGAAATGATTGCAGTAGTCTCACTGGTGCTCCAGTCGTACATCGCATTAGGGAATGTAGCGTCAAGGATATAAGGTCCTCCACAAACAATCGTATCAGGCCCAAGGTCTACGGTAGGAGTAGGGAGGATATTGGCATTATATGCCTGGCGTGGTGTAGCACATGCAAGTGTGGACACCTTCCAATCGAAGAAGTAGTAATAGATAGAGCTTACACTAATGCCTCGTTCGATCTCTAAGATGCCAGGAATGGTATAAGGGAATGAGAGGTTATTTCTGCGAAGGTTAAGGCTTCCTTGTTTGAAGTTTCCTGCAAGCAAGCGGAAGTCGTCTCCTTTTGGGATCGAAAGAAACAAAGGAATAACGGCCATGCCATTCGCATCTGGCGTCACTGATACGACGATGGAGTCAACCGGCGCGGCACGCGCGTTGGTGCGATATATGGTAAAATCCGCCGGGCCATTGAGGCCTACTGTCACTGATTCTAGAATGAAGGCCTGGTCCGCATCAAATCGCAATCCACGAAGCCCTGCAAAGGAACCATTGTTGATTAGGCTTGCTCCTACTGTGATGCTGGTATCAACATTGACAGCAGAAAGGAAATAATTACTCGTGTCGGTAAAAGCGCCACTCAAAGTGTCGCCTATATGAACGACATTTCCGCCAGTCAGGCTGTCATACCATACGAGACGGTCACTCCCGAAATAGTTTGGAATAAGCATAACATCTCCTCCACAAAGGATTGTGTCCTGCAAGCCTGCTAACGAAGGGCTTGGAACGACAACCAGCGAAATGCTGTCGCGGGTCGTACCGTTAGCATCTGTTACATCTACCCAAAATATGCCACTTGTGTCTGCAAAAATGGTTTGGGATATATCTCCGGTACTCCAAAGATATGAGGCTCCTGCATTGCCTGCGTCGAGGGTAAGCCCTCCACAAACGAGGGTATCCGCTCCGAGGTTAACGACCGGCTGGCTCAAGCCAATACCGTGCATGAGGCAAATAACCAGGAAGGCGGTACAAAGATTCCTAAAGCTCTTCATGTGGATGATGTTTTACATTGAATATTATGTGCGCGCCCAAAGCAAAAGTGGTTCTGGATCATACTGGTCCAGCCCAGCTTCAGTGAGCGATGTATAGGTGATGAAACGAATCTTTCGATCAATAAGCTTCTCAGCTTTTCCAATTAATGTTACCAAATAGACTGTATCTATCTGACCTACAAAGATTAAATCTATAATGGAGCTATCCAATCCTTTTGAAAATGCACCCACCAAATATACCTGTTCTACATTGCCGAGTCGCTTCACGACGTTCTCCACGATTTGGTCCAGACCCACATACTTCAGAATAATACGATGAATATCCTGAAATAAAGGATGCGTAGTATTTGCTCTGAAAAACTTCTTATTACCCTGATGCTCTGTCGCCAATAAGCCAGCTTTTTCAAATTTATTCAATTCAAGGCGAATCGCATTAGTAGATTCCCCGAACTCACTTTCCAGATTTCTCAAATAACCTCTGGCATTACTATTGAGAAAGAATTTCAATAGTAATTTAATACGGGTCTTAGAGGAAATAAGAGCTTCAATCATATATAACAGCAAATTGAGTAGCAAAACTACTCAATATTTTTTTAGCTCCAACAAACTTCTTTTCTTTGCGGCCAAATTTAGAAGCATATGGCGGAAAATATTCATCCCATCTTCGACCAAATCTTACAGCGTAAGGACAAGGAGGAGCTTTTGGGACAAAAGAGCCTTGTTATCTGGCTGACTGGACTTTCGGGTTCAGGAAAAAGTACAATTGCAAAATTGGTGGAACGTGAATTGCATACGCAAGGCCGTCTCACAATGCTACTCGACGGTGACAACGTACGTGCTGGTCTCAATAATAATCTTGGCTTTAGCGAAGATGACCGAACGGAAAATATCCGTCGAATTGCAGAGACAGCCAAGCTCTTTCTCAACTGTGGTATCATTACGATCTGCTCCTTTGTAAGCCCGACTCGCGCCATTCGCGCGCAAGCGCGCGACATCATCGGCGCAGATAATTTCAAAGAAGTGTATGTCAATGCTCCAATCGAAGTCTGCGAAGAGCGCGACGTCAAAGGCCTCTACAAAAAGGCCCGCGCCGGCGAGATCAAAAACTTCACAGGCATTGACGCTCCTTTTGAAGCGCCGATAAAGGCATTTCTAGAACTTAAAACTTCCCTATCCAGCGCTGAAGCCTGCGCACAGGAAGTGTTGAAAGGGATTGAGGGAGTGAGGGATTGAAGGGCAGAAAGCTAAGGATTGCAGGTTTGGAACATAAAGCGCTTTTGTTTCTTAATTTTGAATGCTTAACCCTAAACAAGACATAGCTAAATGACTAAAGAAGCATACATACAAATGATGCAGGAGCGAACTCAAAAGCAGCTCCTTAATGTAATCGCATTGTGTGAGCTTCTTCCAAAAAAGCGTGCGGCATGGATTATAGAAGATCAACTTATTCGTTCAGCAGGGTCAGTTGGTGCAAACTATCGAGCAGCATGCCGAGCTAGGTCCGGGAAAGAGTTTTTTGCCAAAATCAGTATCGTAGTAGAAGAAGCCGACGAGGTCTGTTTTTGGCTTGATACTCTTAATAAAACGAATTTTATTGAAAACAAAGACTCAATTTTACCAATACTTAAAGAAGCTAACGAACTACTAGCAATTGTAGCTACTGCAAGAAAAAGCAGTCAAAACTCACTTAAATAGGCAAATGATTTGAGCGATAAACTTAAAGAGCTTACCCTCCATCCTTTTATCCTCCAATCCATCAATCCTTAAAAAGAACTATGGATTATAGAACTTCCCACTTAGATCAACTTGAAGCCGAAGCGATATATATTATTCGCGAAGTGGCGGCACAGTTTGAAAGGC
>JBGCFB010000314.1:0-31652 GCA_045106685.1 Bacteroidia bacterium
AAGAAGGCGTACATTATCTCCAGCAAGACCAATAACTGGGTCATGGATATTTCGGGCGGAGCCGCAAATGTAGGCGCCAATATTATTACTTATCCTAAGAACAAACCGAGCGGTACGGCTAATCAGAAATTCCGTCTGGTACCTGCGGGCGGCGATTATGTCTATATCGAGTCGATAATAGGCGAGCGCATGGTAATCGATGTCTCTGATTACAAAAGACATGATGGCGCGAATGTCGCCTTGGTACGAAGAGGTGGCGGCACCAATGCACAGAAATGGAAAATCTCGACTTATCGCGACGGTTCATCTGAAGTGGTTTCTGCAATGGGCGGTAACTATTACCTCGGTGTTTCTGATGATAACCGGAATATAGTTCTTAGAGTGGGTAAAAAAGGTGATAAAACGCGCTTTAATTTCAAAGAGCTTTTTGAAAACTATCCTGCCAATAATACCACCGTCATTAAAAGTAAGAGCGACCTTGATGTTGCCGGAGAGTGGATAGAAAAGAACGGTTTGGTTGCAGTAAACTGGACTGGTCAGGCAGGAATCGATGCTGTAAATTGGACCACCACTGCCGCGAAGGATATTGCCAATGGCTTTGATGTGCTATTTAATGGAGAAAAAGTTCCTCCACCACGTCGTGGAGCGACTAAATCCAATGTGCCTTCTGGCGTTCGCCATTACGTGATCACTGTTTTTCATGTAGGAAATTATTCATCAGGTGGTGACGGCAGCGATTTTGAGATATTTGGCTCAGTGAGTGCGATTCCTAGTGGGCACATGTACACAAACAAGGGCTCAAACCCTTACTTGTTCAACAAGCGAGCTGGAGATTATGTGGTTTTGAAAACCGGAAAGCACCACAGCGTAACTCATCGCAAGGATTTCTATGTGCGAGAATCAGACGCAGCAAACGCGTATGTATCCATTGTGACTGCTTTGGCAGAGCATGATGATTTTGACAATGATTCATTTTCAAAAACAGATAAGCTGAATCTGGCAAACCTTCCTGTAGGACATTATAAAGAGCATGAGTTCCTTGTTAGAACCTATGACGGGGAGAATGAAATCGTCCGCTTGTACATCGCCGTATCGAGAGTGAAATAAGCATTTTAGCTGTTGGTATTTGGCGATTAGCTTTTGGCCAGAATAGGGTACATCAACCCATTTGCCTTAAAGCCAAACGCCAGCAGCTAATAGCCAACAACCTGAACCATCACCACAATTCACTATTAAACCTAAACTCACAATGAAAATTCTCATTCAAATCACAACCCTAATTTGCCTGCTATTTGGTACAGCAGTACTCCTACATGCAGAACCGCAAACAGCCGAAGCGAAAGTTAAAGCCTGGAACGTATCACATGTCAAATATGACGGCACTAACTCCGGCGAGTTTCAGTACACCAGCTACAATGGCTGGGTAGAATACAAAGCCAATAATGCCAAAGCGCATGCTACATTCAAAGAAACGCACCGCGATGAGTGGACCGTTTACTTGAAGAAAAGTGATGGAGCCAGTGTTAAACTCAATCTCCACACCAAAAAGGTGATTGTGAACAATCGACCATCATTTTCCATCACATCTGCAACGGCTGCCTCTCCCAATGGACGCAACGTCACCTGGGTAACGGGCGATGCGCTTAAGCCAAGTATTTTTAAGCAGACTGGCGCTAAAACCTGGCAAGAAATCAAAGTAGGCGAGCGTGGTGTACATGCTACCTTCACCGAAACACAGCGTGATGCATGGTCGGTATACCTACGCAAAAGCGACGGTGCCCGCATCCAGATCGACCTTCACACCAAAAAGATCAAGGTCAATAATAGTACGCTGTACACCATCATCGATAGTCGCGCTAAAATGGCCGCAAAGCCTCCAGTTACAGGTAAAGTGACGAATGTAAGACCCGGTGGAGGGCGCATGCCGACGCAAGGAAATGCTGGCCGCGCAGGTGAGTTGAGTAATATCAATAAGCCAGCAACTACTGCAAAGCCGCTTACACAAGGTTTTAAGCAGATTCAGAATCGCTGGAAGTCGAATCAGTACATCCACAATGAGCGTGGAGCTATCGAAGTAGGCCCAATGGCGAGATCAGATTGGTGGAGTGCGCAGTGGTCATTTGTACAGGTGCAAGGCACGAAGTATGTTCGAATCCAAAGCCGCTTTCGCCCAGGTCAGTATCTCCATAATCAGAACGGAAAGCTTGAAGTCGGCCGACTAGGCGCTCCAGGCTGGTGGAGTGCCCAGTGGGAAATCGTCAAAGTGCCTGGAACCAAGTTTGTGCAAATCCGCAATCGCTGGAAGCCGAATCAATACCTGCATAACCAGAACGGTCGCATTACCGTGGGACCACTCGGTGCTCCTGGCTGGTGGAGCGCACAATGGTTGATCAAAGATAAAGGCTAAGTAATATCCTACCTATCTCATCTAAATTGGGTTAAGTGTCTGTTTAACAGGTGCTTAGCCCTTTTTTATGTTTTGTAAATAGGCATTCGTTAATCGCTAATCGTCAATTCATATTATGGATTGACAAATGACGATTAGCGATTAACAATTGGAGAAGTGTTTTTTTGATACAAAAAACTTAATATTGAAACACCTTACTACTAACTACTACCCCGACATTATATGGCGACTAAGATCGCTTTCTTGTTCAAATGGTTTTGCATTATCAGCATTGCTGGCTGCGCTACTACGGCCCGGGGCCAGCTTTCGGATATACAGTTTGAGCACATCGTAGATGGCGATGGGCTGCACTTGGGTAGAGTCGAGTCTGTCACCTACGACAGTTTAGGGATGCTTTGGGTAGGAGGAGATCGCCTGTTTAGATATGATGGTTCCAAAGCCCTGGTCGTAGATAAATTGAAGACCAGGGAAGGTGCTTCTTATCCGCAAAGTTTTAGAAAACTAAGGGCTAGCGCAGATGGCAGAATTTGGGCAATGGACAAGAATAATCTTTTCCTCATTGACCCATATCACTTGAGGATCGATAGCGTTATTTCCCTAGACTTGCCCGAGTATGAAAATTTCGATTTTCTGATCAATAGCCGACAAGAAATATGGCTTACAGTAAGTCCATTGCCATTGGTCGATGGTGGCTATCAGTCCTATATTTTTACGATAAAAAAAGGTGATATAACGCTTGCTGATACCTTGAGGCACGAGGAACGCTTTTCTCCACATCTTAGCTTGTTCAATGACACGCTCTACCTCGCAATGCGAAATGATATATATCGCTACTCATCATCGGGAAAGCCGCTTTTTTATACAAAACGAATAGAATCTTTTGTCGATTTTCACCAATTTAGCATGGGAAATCGAGGAGGTATTTGGTTAAAAGAAAGCACCGAAAGGGACGGTGATTTGGAAGCATTTTTTCATGTAAACAGACGTAATGGACATGCTACTGAACTTGGACTTCCTGACGAGATAAGGCGTTCTCAAACCATCGTGCTTCTGGGGCATGATAGCGTCCTGTGGGTTGGAGGAGTAAGCGGATCACTATACCAGTTTGATGTAAGGACGAGCAAATGGCAAAATCATATTGAGGCAATTCAGGCTTTGCCTGCGTATGCCTATCCAAACTCCGATACAAAGGCAATTATACCAGGAGAAAATGGTGTTTTTTGGCTGTGCACTACACATGGCCTGATCAAAATTATTCTCAATAACTGGCAGGCAAAAACATATTTAACAAAAGAACAAAAACTGTGCTCCTCTGGCTTTTGCAGTATGCGAGGTATCGCTGAAGATAAAGTCGGAAATCTGTACATGGCCTACTATGATAATGTCCACAAATTTGACAAAACCAATAGCAAGGCATACCAACTTCTATCTCCAAAACGAAGACCGAGAGGTTCCTACAGTTTGTCCTATACACAAGGCAAGCTGTATTGGAATATGATCGAGATCGACCTTAAAACAGAGAAATCCCTCAAGCTGATTCCCTGGATAGAAGAAGAACACGCCGCTAACTGCGTCGATAGTGATGGGAATGTCTGGATATTTCCCTGGCTTCCACCTCGTTTATATCGCTACGATCCCACAACGAAAAATCTGGAAAATATTCCCTTGCCGAAACAACTCGTGGTAGGCGGCCAACAGATTAACCAACTCCTGTATGATTCACTTTCGCATTCGTTTTGGGTGTGTAGTTCCGAAACAGGCCTTAGCCAAATAAGCCCCAAAGGCAGCTTGCTCAGTCAGTACACAACCGACGAAAATAGCCCGGCCCCAATGCCCGTGAATAATGTCAAGGCCGCATATTTGGATCCGGATGGTCATATCTGGATTGGGCACAGCGAAGGCCTTTCAAAACTCAATCCCGGCACAAACGAAATAGAGACATTTCGCATTAGCAAACTCACTCAATATGAAGTGGTAGGGATTCTACAGGATGATCACAATGGACTTTGGTTGAGTACAAATCGAGGCATTTTTCATTTTGATAAAGCCAGCTCCGCTTTCCTAGGTTTTCCGTCAGAAAGCGAAATTGCCGGAACAGAATTTAACCGCGCTTCCTTTTACAAGCGAAAGAACGGGACCATGCTTTTTGGCTCGATGAGTGGCACTTATAGCTTTCATCCTGACAGTATTTACAAACAAATTCAGCATCAGGATAATCGTAAAATCGTGTTGTTGCAATACACTCAAAACAGCACGAATGAAGCTCAGTCTTATGTGCAAACAAGCAGTCTTCATAAACTAAAGTCCGTTGATTTAGACCATCACAATCGCTCCATTGAATTTGACTTTACACTCCCTGATTTTAAGTCGAAATCCAATATTGTGTACAGCTATAAATTGGAGGGTTTTGATGCGAAATGGTCTGAGCTTTCAAGCTATAATAAGTTGAAATACAGCAACTTGCCGCCTGGGCGTTACACCTTGCGCATTCGTGGAGGTGCTGATGCTGCGTCGCGGATTGCAAGTGAAAGATTACTGAAAATTATTGTTCGAAAAGCCTGGTACAAACGCTGGTGGGCGATTGCATTATATATCCTTTTGGGAGCAACCTTATTGTGGGCGCTTGCACGGTATGAACTAAGTCGCAGGCTCGCTTCTTCGGAAGCGCAGCGCTTGCAGGAACTCGATAACCTCAAGACCGAACTATACACCAATATTACCCACGAATTTAGAACACCATTGACGGTCATATTGGGCATGGCGGACAAGCTCAACGAGCATCCCAAAGAACGCACGCTGATTCAGCGCAACAGCAACAAATTGCTGCGTCTTGTCAATCAGATTTTGGATATCTCAAAACTGGAAGCTGGCTTGCTAAAACCTCAGCTTCAACCGGTGGAGATCGTTTCATATCTACGCTATCTCAGCGAGTCTTTTCATTCTGCCGCTGAGGAAAAGTCGATCAGCCTGCAATTTAAATCGTCGATTCCATCCTTGATGATGGACATCGACGAAAAGGCCATAGGCCACATTGTGTATAACCTGCTTTCCAATGCAATCAAGTTTACGCCTGAGGGAGGAAAGGTGAATTTTCAAGTAGACAAAATGATCGGCGCAGCGAAGCCATTTTTAATGCTCAAGGTCCAAGACTCAGGAAAGGGAATAGCTGCTGCTGATTTGCCTCATATTTTTGATCGTTTTTATCAGGCAAAAAATGACATGTCGGCAAGTGGAGTAGGAACGGGTTTGGGACTTGCTGTTACCAAAGAAATGATTGGGCTACTTGGAGGTGAAATTGATGTGGAAAGTGTTCCTGAAAAAGGCACTGTCTTTAAGGTGTTATTGGAAATTTCGCACGAAAGCCAGCAGCCCGTTCTTACCATAGACAAGCCTCGTAAAAGCGCGGTTTCAGAAAGTGAGAAGAACGAAATCTCTGTTTCGCCTGGTGAGCATGTGACCGATTTGCCGCAACTCTTATTGGTAGAAGACAATGCGGATGTCGCGGCTTATGTGAAAAGCATTCTGGAAGGAAAGTATCAGATCGAGCATGCGCAGGATGGCGAAGCAGGTGTGGAAGCTGCCGTGCAGTCGATTCCTGATATCATCATCAGTGACGTGATGATGCCGCGTAAAAACGGCTTTGAATTATGCGAAGCACTCAAGTCTGACGAGCGCACAAGCCACATTCCGATCATTTTACTCACCGCAAAAGCAACTCAACAGGACAAAATAGCGGGATTAAAACATGGTGCAGATGCGTATTTATTAAAGCCTTTTGACAAAGAAGAACTCGATGTCCGACTGGAGCAATTGCTGGCCTTGCGAAAAGCGCTGCAAGCGAAATTTGGGAGCATGGACGCCACGCCCCAACCTGAGCCAACGCGCGAGCCAAGCCTTGATGAGCTTTTTATAGAAAAAGTGAAAGTCTTAATCCTAGACCGCCTCGATGATTCCGAACTCAAGATCGCTGACCTCTGCGAGGCATTGGGGATGAGCAATATGCAACTCTACCGCAAGCTCAAAGCCCTCACCGAGATGACGCCTACGCTTTACATTCGCTCCATCCGATTGCATCATGCACGTGCCTTATTGAAGCAAGGCGAACTCAATATTTCTGAAGTAGCCTATAGCGTGGGTTTTTCCGACCCTTCCTACTTCGGTAGAGCGTTTAAAGAGGCCTATGGACTGACGCCGACGGAGTTTGTGGAAGTGGAAGATGGATAATGTGAAAACCCTATTCCGAATTCGAGCTGCTATTCATATTTGGCAATGTCTTTGAATGTCGCAGGACCAATTTTATCCTGTTTGGTACCAGAAACAACTTTGCCGTAGAGTATCGCTCCCGTAGCACATTCAACCACTATTCTAAAGACCAAGTTGCCGTCTTTGAACATGAAAAAATAGGCTGAGTTTTCATCGGCTTGGTCTATACTTTCTGCAATATCCTCGTTATAGCTAAATGAAAAAGGGAATGGATAAATAGCGGCGATTGCGATTTGAGTATTGACGTTTTCTTTGAGTACACGAGAGGGAATCAGGAGTGTTTTCTGGAGAATCTGTTGAGCACGTAATGATGAAAGATGGCCTAGATAAGATTTGATGCTGCCGCCTTTTGGGCCTTTCTCTGATATGATTAGTTCGCAATGATTTATTATAAATCGTATTGCTTGTAACATGTCTGTTTGGTAAGTGCTGAATTGTAATGCTGGGTTCCAGTTTTCCTGGGCGTAGGCCAATATTGTTGCCTTACGGTATTCAATAATTCCCTTTTTGCTTACATGAAGATCATCGGTCAAATTCAAGACGCGGACTGTATAGGACATGGGAGGAGTACCGCGTGAATAGTTATATGTTCCATAGGAAAGGAACAGGTAGTCAGGGTTGTCTGTGTACGCTACTATCTCCTGACTTGAAATAGTCTTATATTCATTAAGCTTCCATATAGAGTCCATCAAATGAACTATTGCCTTGTTCAATTCCTTGCTCTCGGTTTTTACAAAAAGCGTGGTTTTATCTTTAAATCCTTCAAAATCCTTTAGTTTGGTTGATCCAAACTGAGCGAAACAGGTACTAAGGAAAAATGAAAAGAATAGAAGAAAGGCAAGGTGTTTTTTCATGGTAGAATACATGAAGGGTGAAAAAAGAAGCCTTTAGCTGCAGGCCAAACGCCAACAGCTAAAGGCCAACAGCTAGCAGCTTATTTATTCATAGCTATAAAAGCCACGACCAGTCTTGTTCCCCAGGTGTCCGGCGTCTACCATCTGGCGTAGTAGGGGAGAAGGAGCGTATTTCGGATTACCAAGTCCGTTGTGGAGGACTTCCATGATGGCGAGACACACATCCAGGCCGATGAAGTCGGCCAGACGCAATGGTCCCATCGGATGCGCCATGCCTAATTTCATCACAGTGTCGATTGCTTCAGCAGTGGCGACGCCCTCGTGAAGTGTAATGATTGCCTCATTGATCATCGGCATGAGCACACGATTCGATACGAATCCTGGAAAGTCATTCACCGAAGTCGGCACTTTACCCAAGTCCTCCGAAAGCGCAACCACGTCATTGGTCACCTGCTCCGCAGTATCATAGCCGTTGATCACCTCAACCAGTTTCATAATCGGAACCGGATTGAAGAAGTGCATACCGATCACATGGCTTGGACGACTGGTCGCCGCACCCAACTTTGTAATCGAAATAGAAGAAGTATTGGACGCGAGAATACAGCCTTCAGGAGCATTTTCGTCGATCTCTTTGAATATCTTTTTCTTGAGCTCGATGTTTTCAGTAGCCGCTTCGATTACGATCTGGCGATCGCGAACAGCACCTCCAACGGCGGTAGCGGTAGTAATACGCGCAAGTGTTGCTTCTTTATCACCTTCGCTGATCTTCTCCTTTTTCACCATGCGGTCAAGGTTTTTGCTAATCGTAGCAAGTCCTTTTTCCAGCGCAGCTTCTGATACATCAATAAGGGTTACCTGATATCCATTTTGGGCAAAAAGGTGCGCAATCCCGTTTCCCATGGTTCCAGCGCCTATCACGGCGACGCGTTCGTATTGTGCGATCATGTATTGAGTTATTTAGAATGATTTTTACTGGGGTTGCTAACCTCTGTCAGCGCGTTAAGCATAATGGTGAAGCGCTGACAGAGGTAGTGCAACCGGTCGTAATGATGTTTGTGCGTGGTTGAAATTTCATGCAAAAGTAAGCATAGATTATCACTAAGTTTGCAGCATGTCCGATCAGGTTCGAATAGGTCCTATTCTTGCAATTTTTGCCGCCCTCTTTTTTGTCACAGGGCTCGTCGCGAGTCAAAACGAATTGCTCAATCCCCTGTTTAAAAATGTCTTCTCGCTCAAATATGCGGAAGCTGCCCTTATCCAGTTTGTGTACTTTGGCGTGTATGTCCTCCTCGCCATTCCGATGGGAAAACTCGCCATCCGCTTTGGTTACAAACGATGCCTACAGCTGGCCTTATTGGCTTCAGGTATAGGTGCGCTCTTGTTTTTTGCGGCATCTCAAGTAGGCGTATTTAGCTTGTTTTTGGTTGGGGTAATGGTCATGGCGATGGGTAATGCGACCATCATCATTTTGGGCAATCCCTATATCGCGCTTATTAGTCCACCTGAAAAAACTGCTCCACGCCTCAATGTGGTGAATGGGTTTTATATGGTAGGAACTACCACGGGCCCTTTTTTAGGCGGCCTTTTGTATGTAGAGCAAGTAAAGCTTGACGGCATTGGCGCGTTGGGGCTTCCTTATATTCTTTTAGGTGGCTTGCTGGTTTTCGCTACATTTTTATTTGTAAAAGCGCCTTTGCCTTCTATTCGTGAAAAACAGCTTGCCGATGACGAAGTTGGCGCAAAGCCCCTAAGGCTCTTGAGCGATACGCGTCTCATGCTAGGGATCCTGGCGATGTTTGTATATGTAGGTGCAGAGATTGGGGCTGCAAGCAAAATAGTGGATTGGCTGGGGCAACCCGAAATTATGAACCTCACCGCGGTAGAAGCCGGACGTTATCTCACCTTATACTGGGGCCTGACGATGGTCCTGCGTTTTACTTCTGTGGCCCTTATGAAGTTTATAAAGCCTGTTAATATATTGATATTCAATGCTTTATTCGGTGTGGCCTGTGTCGTCATCGCATGTGTTATGACCGGGTTCCCCGCAGGTATTGCCATCGTTCTACTCGGCGCAGCAAACGCAGTTATGTTCCCCACAATCTTCGCTTTGTCGACTTCTCACCTGGGTTCTCACACCCAGAAAGGCGGAAGCTATGTGCTTATGGCAGTCGCTGGCGGAGCCTTTATTCCGCTCATCATCGGTGCACTTACCGACTGGCAGGGCCTTCGTGCAGGTATCAGCTTTTTAATCTTTTGCTACGGTATTATTGCGGTCTTTGGCCTTTTTGTAAAAAAAGCTGATTAGCTGGAACCATGAATAATTAGATCATTAGTCATGAATAATTTGAGCCATTAATAAATGCCCCAATGACTAATGACCCAATGACTAATGAAAAATGATCAGACGATTTCCCCAATCAAATCATACTCCATTGCATCAGTAACTTTTACGTTGTAAAAATCCCCAACGGTAAGCGGAGTTTCAGAGCGAATGATGACCTCGTTATCTACTTCAGGTGAATCCGCTTCGGTGCGGCCATAGTAAACGCCGTCTTCAAAACGGTCGATGATCGTGTAGTAGGTGTTGCCTATTTTTTTGCGATTGATTTCAAATGAAATATCCGCCTGAAGCGCCATGATCTCGTCATGACGACGCTGCTTCACCTCCTCTGGAATAAGATCCTCGAAGACATTGCCCGCATGTGTATTATCCTCATGAGAGTACGTGAACACACCAAGGCGATCGATCTGCAACTCTTCGATAAAGTCCATCAGCTCCTGATGATCTTCCTCCGTTTCGCCAGGGTGACCTACCAGTAGGGTCGTGCGCAAGGTGATTCCAGGGACTTCCTCACGAATTTGACGCATCAGCTTTACCGTGCGCTCACGGTTGATTCCACGACGCATTGCCTTCAATACATTATCTGAAATATGCTGAAGGGGAATATCAAGATAGGTGCAGATTTCCTTGCGTTCGCGAATCGTCTTGAGGATTTCAGTTGGAAAACCGGAAGGATACGCATAATGCAGACGAATCCATTCCAGGCCTTCTACATCGGCAAGGGCATTGAGAAGATCATCAAGCCTTCTTTTGCCATAAATATCAATCCCGTAATAGGTAAGGTCCTGCGCGATAAGCATGATTTCTTTCACACCTTTGCTCACCAAAAATTTCGCCTCGTCAACCAAAAACTCAATCGAGCGACTATCGTGCTTGCCACGCATAAGCGGAATCGCACAGAATGAGCACGGACGGTTGCAGCCTTCAGCAATTTTCAAATAAGCATAATGGCTTCCTTGTGTAAGAATACGCTCTCCGACCAGCTCTTTTTTATAATCAACACCCAACTCTTTCACCAATGAAGGCATATCGCTGTGTGTAGAGCCAAACCAGGCATCGACCTCAGGAATTTCTTCCATCAAATCATCCTTGTAGCGGTGACTCAAACAGCCAGCTACTACGACCTTCTCGATCTCGCCAGCTTCCTTGCGCTCTACATAATCCAGAATCGTATTGATGCTTTCTTCTTTGGCCTTATCGATAAAGCCGCAGGTGTTAATCACCACGACATTAGCATCTGATTGCTGCTCTTCATGAACAGCGTTTACCTTATTACCTTTAAGCTGCGAAAGAAGCACTTCGCTATCCACTAGATTTTTAGAACAACCTAGTGTAACAATGTTAATTTTATCTTCGAGACGCTTCTTTACTTTGCGAGGATTCGTTTCCATGCTGCAAAGGTAAAAGATTTGGGCTATTGGCTGTTAGCGATTAGCCTTTAGTTTTTACCAAACGCCAATAGCCAACCGCCAACCGCCAAAAAGTTTCATGTTTCAGCGTTTTTCAATAGCATTAATTGGGCTCATGATGAGTATTCCGCTTTTTGGGCAGGATACTGGCTTGAGGTTACGTTATGTTAGGCAAAACAATTTTACCTACACCGCTAATCTGAATCTGATTCAAAAGCTGGAGGTTGGAAGATATTCTACTACCCTAAATTTGAACCATAACCATGTGCTGAATACCAACCGCCAGGACGGACAGTTTGTACAACTTTGGCTGGACGGAGAATGGCAACAGCATTTTCAGCTCAATAAAAAAGGAAGTATAGCGGCAATGACCTGGGTGGAAGGGAAGCAGTTTTTTAGCAATGGAGCCTATCGTTATGGGGCGTACACAGGCCTCGAAATAAAGCCCAACGACAATGTTCGTATTGCACCCCTGGTTGGTTGGGGCTGGGATTATCGGTCCGGGCAATTGGATAATGGCTTTTCTCCGGCGCTGTTTGTAAATGCGCGCCATCAGTTCGAAGACGGCCTTGCAACTGATAATCGACTCTTTGTCCGATATAAGTTTCTCAATCCTCGGCAGCAGCTCAATGTTTCGTTGCAAAGCGACTGGTTCTACAGCCTGGACAATACCGCTCAGTTGCGTTTTGGACTTGCTGGAGGCATGAACGAAATCGATGATTATCGCGCAGGTGCAGTGGAGCGAATACGGTCTGATACGATTAATCCGCTTTTTGATTTTCAGTACCAATTGTTTCCCTGGCTCCTGTGGGAATCCAGCAACCAACTTCAGTGGAGTCGCCGGCGATTACAGTATGCACCAGGCTTTGTGGAGGAGCTTCCATTCAATAATCAGGGCTTTGTGCAACTGGATATTGTGAGTAGGCAACGTTTTTCATTTTCGGGCAAAAAATTAAGTGGTTTGATGAGCTACGAATATGCCTTTATCGATAGGCAATATTCACTTGAAAATACCCTTGGAGTGCCAGCCTTTAGCTTTGATAAATTATTGGTACGAGAAAGACTTAAAGATTACCGCAGGCGATTTCATTCCTGGGATGCTCAGCTTCATTGGCAGATGACGCGCAAAAACCGCCTGACGCTTCAGGCGTCTAATCGCTACCTCCAGTACGACACGCCGAGCGAAGAGAATTATGATGATCATGATGAGTTAACCCACGGGCTTACCCTTGGCCTTGAGCGGACCTGGAACAAGCGCCTGTTTACGCGCTATTCTGTTGTAGGAAACCTGCGTCAGTACGCTTTTTTATTTCGCCAGCGAAGTCAGGAAAACTATGGTCAATATGCGTTGCGCTTCGCCTTTGACTATCGCTGGACACCATTTCCACGCCTTTCCCTTAGTGGCTCACAGTATGTTTATGTCACCTATAATGTAAAGACATTTTCAGACCGGAACCGCACCGACCGCTCCACGCGCAATCTGGAAACACGACAGCAGTTTCGCTGGCGCGCTAATCGGAAATGGAGCCTACGCGGTTCTTTTTATCAAAAAGGAACCCATCTATCCTATCTCGATTGGAATCGTTTCGCAGAAACTCCCCTCGATACGAATACCATCGCAACGACTGAGTTGATGCTGGAGCGTAACCTGAGTTTGGGCAAGGGCCTCGCTATTCAGGCTGGAGTAGGCTATAAGCATTTTTCCCAAATCCGTCGCCTCAACTCTTCCATGACGAGTCTGGAAAATAAGATCGAAGGAATCAACCTTGCGATCCGCACATTTCAGACTGGCCCTGTCACTCAATTACGCATCCGTAACCGAAGAGGCGGCACCTTTTCGCTTTCATTTTGGTGGCAATATCAGCATAGCGATTTTACCTTCGACAGGCTGGATCAGCTGGTCAGCGCAGGGGCAAATTATCGCGAAATAGACCTGGTGCGTATTACTACGGGTTTTCGTCCCTTTTTTAATTTAGAGATGGCTTTTTGAATGGTTTGAAATTTAGGAAAATCGAACAAAATCAGGGATATTGCAGGAAGCGTGTGTAATTCCTAAACAGACGTGTTTGCTTTTTTATCAAATCATTTAACTCACTACTTACAATGTCAGAACCATTTTTGGCGGAAATCCGCATTATGGGCTTCAACTTCGCACCTCGCGGTTGGGCTCAATGTGACGGACAAATCTTGCCTATTAATCAAAATCAATCACTCTACTCCTTATTAGGAACCACCTATGGTGGCGATGGTAGAACTTCATTTGCCTTGCCCGACCTACGAGGACGTGTGCCAATCCATAGATCGAGCAGTCATTCACTCGGCTCAAAAAGTGGAACAGAGGTGCATAGCCTTACTGAGGCAGAGATGGCTAGTCATAACCACGAGGTTAGAGCAAAAAGTACTAATGGTAACTCACCCTTGACAGCAGGTAACACCCTGGCTTCCTATAATAACGGGTATGCTGATGCGTCAAGTCTCGTAGAGATGCCACCAGGAACGACCAGTTCGGCTGGTGGGGGCCAGGCGCACGATAATATGCAACCCTATACTACGCTCAATTTCTGCATTGCCATTATTGGCCTCTTTCCTTCTCGCAACTAATTTTCACCTTAAATTTTTCAATTATGTCAGAACCATTTGTAGGTGAAATTAGAATGTTCGCCGGAAACTTTGCCCCTCGGGGCTGGGCCTTTTGTGATGGGCAACTCATGGCAGTGAGCCAAAATGATGCGTTATTTTCCCTGCTAGGAACTATCTATGGCGGTGATGGAAGAACCACCTTTGGCCTTCCGGATTTACGTGGACGAGTTCCTATTCATACGGGCCAAGGCGCTGGCTTGTCCAATCGCCGTTTAGGTGCCAAAAGTGGGCAAGAAAATGTGACGCTAGTTACGAACCAGCTTCCAAGCCATAATCATGGATTTAAGGCTAGTACTGGTTCAGGTACGGACTCCAACCCTTCAGGGAAGTATTTGGCGGCATCTCCTAATGTAAGACTTTTCAGACCAGGCGCCCCCGCCGTGGCGATGGACGCTTCCACAAGTACCGCTACGGGCGGTTCGCGAAGCCACACCAATCTTATGCCGACCCTTTGTATTCATTTTATTGTTGCCTTGGTCGGTATTTACCCCTCACGTAACTAAACCTAACCATCATGTCAGAACCATTTATAGCTGAAATACGCATTTTTGCAGGTAATTTTGCCCCAAGAAATTGGGCCTTTTGTGATGGGGCGCTATTGTCTATTGCTCAAAACACTGCACTTTTTTCCTTAATCGGTACAACCTATGGAGGCGATGGCCGAACCACGACCGCCCTTCCTAATTTACAAGGACGCGCGCCCATGCACCCTGGGCGAGGCCCGGGCCTTACTTCTCGAAGGCTAGGCCAGCAGGCAGGCGTTGAAGCTGTCACTTTGAACGAGACTCAAATTCCCAATCATAGCCACCCCATGGCGGGAGTAGTACAGCCTGGTTCTACTTCAGCCCCTAGTTCAACGACTGTATTGGCAAGAAGCCTTGGTGGAAACGCATACTCTGATGGCAGCCCTGATGTATCCTTAAATGCTGGTACAATGACTGCAAAAGGAGCAGCAACGGCTCAGCCTCATAATAATATGCAGCCTTATCTAACGATGAACTTTATCATCGCTCTGCAAGGCTTGTATCCATCCAGATCCTAAATCATAACATGATTCGATTCCAGCCTATAACTGATGCAGACCTTCCTTTTCTGAACAAGCTTTATGCGAGTACAAGGGAGGAGGAGCTTTCAGTTACAGGCTGGTCTAGTAAGGAAAAGACAGCTTTTCTGGATCAGCAGTTTCACGCTCAGCATACATTTTATCAGGAACAATTTGCCAAGGCTCGCTTTGACATCATTATCCAGGACCAAACTCCGATTGGAAGAAGGTATATCGAGGTTCGTAGTGACGAAATCCGGCTTATCGATATTGCTTTACTGCCAGCATATAGGGGCCAGGGTATAGGAAAAACACTGATGGAGCAGGTGCTGGATGAAGGCAGGATGCATAATCTTCCTGTACGCATACATGTGGAGCAACATAATCCCGCCATGCGTCTTTATACCAGACTTGGCTTTGAAAAAATTGGCGATACTGGTGTCTATTTTCTAATGGAATGGAAACCTTAACTATGGAAAAGGAAACATTTTTACCACACTTGAATACCGTTTTTAATCTCCCATTTTCAGACAGGGAGCCTTTGCCCCTTGAATTGATTGAGGTAAAAGAATTGGTCAAACATCCCGAAACTCCAAGGGAGCCATTCTCGCTTGTTTTTCGAAACGAGATGAAGGAACAGCATTTGATTCAAAATTTCTATCAATTACAGCATAAAGCGCTAGGCGATGTCTCACTTTTTCTCGTGCCCATAGGGCCAGATGACCAGGGCATGCGCTATGAAGCCCTTTTTAACTAACTCTTAAATAAAACTGACTCTATATGTCACATACTCACGACAATATTAAACTTGGCGATTCCCTTAAGCGCCGTCAATTTCTTCGCCAGGCTAGCCTGGCTGGAGTAGGCCTTATGTTTGGCGCCGATGTTTTAGGAAAAGGGGCAATTTTTTCTACAAATAACCAGCCCAATCCTGAAGCTTGGGACAAGAGCGACTTTGCTCGTGAACTAGGGCCTTACTATGAGCTAGCGCACCCCGGTACGATCCAAACACTCCAGCGCAAAAACTGGAATGCGGAACGTTGGAACATCGAGGTGAGCGGCCTAAGCCATAAGAAAGGGAAGTATATGCTTTCTGATATGGTCCAAAGCATAGGCTCCGAAAAACGAACCATGCGAATCCGCGGAA
The DNA here is from genome assembly GCA_045106685.1 of Bacteroidia bacterium. GTDB lineage: Bacteria > Bacteroidota > Bacteroidia > J057 > J057 > JAUIGE01. Next base: position 16,104 of record JBGCFB010000314.1, read on the forward strand.
TTGAACGGTGGAGTATGGAAGCCGAATGGACAGGCTTTTCACTTGCGGCACTGATCAGCAAGCTAAAACCAGCGTCTACAGCTACGCATGTACGTTTTACCTCAGCAATGTCGCCTTCTGATATGGTGTCAGATAAAGATGCCAATCTGCCTGCTGTATATTCGGAAGCGATACGCCTGGATGAAGCCATGCATACATTGGCATTTGTGGCTACAGGAATAAACGGGCAAGCATTGGGTGCTCCCAACGGAGGACCTGTACGCCTTGTGCTTCCATGGAAGTACGCTCACAAAAGCATTATGGCCATCAATGGAATTGAGTTTTTGGATAAAGAACCGACCACTTTTTGGCAAGAAAGAAATAGCGATGAGTATGACTTCCTGGGAAATGTTCACCCTGAGCAGACTCACCCGCGCTGGAGTCAGCAAGAAGAGCACCGCCTCTTTTCTAATGAACATGTTGACACCTTACCATTTAATGGACATCAGGCTCAAGTAGCTCATTTGTATGTCTAAAATACATATGCCCCGATTTCTACCTAAACCTATCCTTTCACGAAACTATTTATGAAACGAATACTACTATTCGGCTTGCTCGTTTTCGCAACAAGCCAATTAATACTTGCTCAAACCGCGCCTACGGGAACCTTGCGGGATTCCGTCCAAGGAAAGCCCGCTGGCTCCTCGGCTGTTCCTGGTGATACCATTGTATATAAGCTCGAAGTAATAAACAATGGAACCACCAACCCGGATCAAGTTGAGGTGACTATGGGCTTGGATGGTAACCTGAACTTTAAGGCAGGCTCGATTACCTCAACGCCTATAGCACTTCCCCAGACGGTCACCACGGATGAAGATGTTCCATTATCAATTTCGCTCGGAGGAGATGACATCGATGGCGATGATCTCACCTTTACAGTATTAGGTGGCCCTTCAAACGGCAGCTTGGGAACTTTGGTAGATGGTGCTGATCCTACGCGCACATCCACGGCGATGTATACACCGACTTTTAACTATAATGGCTCTGACAAGATCGTTTTTCAAGTCATGGACGACGATGGCAACATCGATAAGGATTCGGTAATGATTACGATAACACCAGTCAACGATTGTCCGGTCGCAGTGGATGATACACTAGGAGTTACTGATGGTGGTGCTGTCTTGAACGGGAATGTTTTATCAGCAAACAATACCACAGCTGATTCAGATCCAGAAGGTGATGGCATTTCAGTCTCTGCTGTAAATGGAATGGCTGCAAATGTAGGAGTACAAATTACAATAGGAGGTGGCTTATTAGTTACGCTAAATAATAATGGTACTTTTAACATTGATGACAATGGTGCTTATGCGAGTTTAGCTGCCTCAGGTTCTGCGTTAGAAACTTTCACCTACACGGTAGATGACGGAAGTGGATCGTGCAGTAATATGGCTACCGTTAGGGTGACGATTACGGGTGCCAATACACCGCCAACTGCTGTGGCAGATGTGGGGGCTACTTCACAGGATGTCGTTTTGATTAAAAATGCGGCAACTGGTGTCCTGAGTAATGATACTGACCCCGATGCTGGTGATACGAAGACCGTATCTGCTGTTAATGGAGTTGCAGCAAATGTAGGGAACTCAATTGCACTGGCCTCGGGCGCAACCATCACGATCAATGCTGATGGAAGCTACACCTACGATCCCAAATGCGTGGCTACTGGCAATGAGGTAATAACATATACTGTAAAGGATGCTGCGGGAGCAACTTCCACCAACACCCTTACGATTAATGTTAGCTCCGCAGGAAATGCGGTCCATGTTGACAATTCAGCAGCAGCTGGTGGCGATGGCTCCTTAGCGGCACCTTATAATACGCTCGCGCTGGCAGAAGCAAACTCTACTGCTGGGCAAGCCATATTTGTCCATTACACCGGCACAAATTATACAGGCGGTATTACCCTAAAGAACAATCAAGAACTTATCGGTGAAGGCGAAGGACTATTTTGTGGTACTACAGCGATTGTTGCTGCGGGTACTGCTCCGACCATTGAAAATGCTACCGGCTCTGCTATTGTACTTGCCTCTGGCAATACTATAAAAGGCATAGTCGCAGGAAATTCGTCTACAAATGGCTGTAGCATTGCAGATGGAGGAGCTGCGGTCGGTACACTTACGATTAGTAACACAAGTATCAATAACACAGTTGGGGGCGGGTTCTGCGTCACCAACGGAGGAGTGTTGGCGGTAACGCTTGCTGCTGTAACATCGACAGGCTCAAGCGGAATCGGTATTGATATACAAGGCGCTACAGGAATGTTCACTTCAAATGGAGGAACTATTACAAGTAAAAATGGTGCTGACGGTTCTACGACTAGCGGGATTGGTGTTTATTTAAAAAACACAACTGCCATCTCTCTGAATAACATGCAGCTGAACGATTTTCAGAACTATGGAATCAGAGGAGATAATGTCACTGATTTTACACTGACCAATACCACCATAAATGGTGTGAACGGCACTTCAACGGCAATGGATGAAGGAAGCATTCGCTTCACGAACCTCTTAGGCGTAGCGACATTCACGAACAATACTGTTTCAGGTGGTATACAGGACAATATTTTTGTTATGAATAATACAGGAACCCTGAACAGAATGACCGTAAGTGGCGGAACGATTGGCTTGAATGGTACCAATGGGAATGACGGCATTTTGGTTGAAGCTGAAGCTTCTTCAACCGTAAATGTGACTGTAGATAACGTCACGTTTTCAGGAGCCCGCGGCGATATGTTCCAGGCGAACGCTACTGGGAATGCTCAAATGGATGTCATTTTGCAGAATAGCACACTTCATAATATACATCCAAACATTGTAAGTGGCGGCGGTGGTATTACACTGAGTAGTGGTGGAGCAACAGCGAACAATACTGTTACCTACCTTATGGATAATAATTCTATTCGAGGAGCTGATGGAAATGCGATAACCGCTAACTTCCTCTCGAATGCAGGCTCAATCACAGGAACGATTTCGAATAATGCAATTGGGCTATCTGGTTCTGCTGGAACAGGCTCTGTGACAGGAAGTGGAATCTCGGCAGGTGCAGAGAAGAATGGCGCAGGCGGTGGAATCTTAGCGCACACCGTTTCTATCCTCAATAATACGATCCTTGGCGTGACAGGCTATGTTGGTATAGATGTGAGAGCGAATAATGGAGCAAGTGCTGCTTCACGAGCTGAGGTATATGCAACGATCAATGGCAACACAGTCAATGAACTGGGTGGATTTGCGTTTGCAGCCTTAGCGTTATCTGCTGGCGGTTCTGCCGTATCGGGAGATTTTTCTTCAATGTGTTCAAATGTAAATGGTAATACGCTTAATGCCAGTGGAGCTTCTGCTGGTGGCGGAAATGCAATCTATGTAGAGCAAATAAGCTCCGACGCTCGTCATAACTTCCCTGCCTATAGCGGAAGCGGCAATGGAGAATTTGCTGCATGTGGTGCAGGTACTGCCAGTGCTGGCTTAAATACCTACATGGCAGGTCGCACGAACACCATGACTAATGGTGGCTTCCCTCTTATCGCCGGCGGAGTTGATGCAACTGTTGTTTGCAGCGTTACCGGCTCAGGAACAACCTGCCCATAATCATTCACACCTTTTGAATAATAATTCGAAACATCATGTTAAAATATATATACATATTCACGATTGCCCTATTGATGGGAGGAGTGAATACCCTTGTGGCCCAGAGTTTTCCGGTCACAATATCCAAACTTCCCCCAGGGAAGAAGATCATCATCTGCTTCAAAGCAGAGGTCGATCAAAACATCCCTGGAACTGCTACTCAGGTAAGCAGCCAGGGAGCTGTCAACTCCCAATATGGCACTGTAACTCAAGGCCGTAGTACGGATGATCCTGATGATCCGACTTCAGCTTTTGATCCTACGATCACTGAGGTGGACGTCTGTAATATCACAGGTCTTACCGTGACTACGGCTCCCGCCTGCGATGCAAACGGAAACTACAGCGTAAGCATCAATATTGCCTGGGAAGGCGCGCCGCCTTCCGGTGCTGGTTTTCAACAACTTCAGCTTCGCTTTAATGGCTTGGTAGTAGCTACATATACTCCTTCCACAGCTAGTGGAAATCACACAGTCAATCTGATCAACCAAGCAGCACTTGGCCAAGTCGTGAACGCCGTTGCCGATTTTAATGCAACATGTTCCAAAACAGAGAACGCCTTGTTTACCATGCCCGATGCTTCTACCGCGCCTACAGCAACGTGTAAGCCTACATTAACGATTTGGTTAAATAATGTAGGAGCAGCAACCCTGACTCCCGATAGTATCGACACTGGCTCCTTTGATGGCTGCGGAGACGTGACTCTAGGCATTTCGCCTACTTCTCTCGCCTGTTCGGATGTTGGCACTCCTGTAGACGCGATTCTTACTGTAACTGACAAGCAGTCAAATGTTGCTCGATGTACCACTACCGTAACAGTTGTCGATTCCATCGCGCCCGTTGTTGGAAATTGTGTGAGCGATACAGTATATGCAAATTCAACATGCGAGTACACTGGAAATATCCCCTCTAATGGAGGGAGTGCCTATACCTCAAGCGACAATTGTTCTCCTGCGGTGTATGTGGTAGAATGGAAAGATGAAAATGGGGTGCCCTTCGCGCCTATGGTGAATGACACCTTTGCTGTCGCAAATTATGGGTGGTTTGCTAGGACCTATCCATTGGGTGTAAATACTGTCACCGTTACTGTTACCGACTTCGGTGGAAATAGCGGGACCTGCACAGCTACAGTTACTGTCCTTGATACTACTTCGCCGATGGCGGTATGTCAAAATGCCACCGTGTATCTTGACCCAGCCGGTTCTGCTTCTATTAACGTTTCAGATGTTGATAACGGCTCTTTTGATAATTGTGGTGTCGCTGATACAACGGTTTCTCCTTCCATGTTTGGTTGTGGAGAAGTCGGTCCCAATACTGCCACACTTACCGCGACAGATAGTAGTGGAAATATGGGAACCTGTGCAGCTGTTGTAACAGTAATCGACTCCACCAAGCCAGTGATTTCATGCCCTGCTGCAATCGTCCAGGGAAATGATCCTGGAATGTGCGGCGCGCAGGTGACTATTCCTACTGTTACTGCTGATGATAATTGTGGAGGCACGGTTTCTGTTCAAAGTGCGGTGACTCCCTACGCGAGCAGAGCGGTTAATGCTAGTCAGGCAGATACAACGACGCTTTCTATTCCAGTCGCTTTATTACCAGCTTCAAGTGATGGAATGGTAGGAATTTATGCACGTGGTGATCTCGATAGAATGCTACAATTTGATGATGAGCGTTTTGATATTCTTGGAGAAGATGGCTCTGTTTTGGGAACGACACTCAATACGCCTATAAATTGTGATCCAGCTTATACTAAAACGAATGTTACCATTACGATGGCTCAGCTTAATGCCTGGTCGGCAGACGGAATGATTGATATCCGCTTGGCTCCAATACAGCCAGGTGCGATTTTCTTGCTTTGTAGTGGCGGTAATGACGCCTACGCAACACTTGATTATGAGAAGCCGGTTGCGATAACAAATGACTTTGACGCAGGAGGAGCTGATGCCGCAGGCATGTTTGCCGTTGGAACTCAGTCTGTCTTGTTTACAGCAATGGACCCTTCTGGAAATATGGCTACTTGTAGCGTAAGCGTAACAGTAAATGATACGGAGTCTCCTACCATTGCATTCTGCCCACCTTCGATGGAGGTCTGTGAGGATGATACTGTGCGCTACATGACGCCCCTCTTTAATGACAACTGTGATGGCATGAATCTTCGTGGTACGAAGTTCTCAGGTCTTGATTCAGGTACTGTCTTCCCGGTTGGTGGTTCAGTTGTTGAATACGAATATCAGGACCTGGCCGGAAACGCCATCACACGTTGTGTTTTCGTAGTCACTGTTCACCCAAAGCCAAATGCGCCAAATACTCAGCTTGCCATCTGTGATGGTGATAGCATTGGATTCGATTTGCAAATGCATATCGACACGTTTGGAAATGGAGTTAAGAGTAGCTTTATGTGGCAAGCCATGCCTGTGGCAGGCATAACTGGCATATCTACCAGTACCCAAACCGATACCGCAATCACCGATGTTTTGGTGAATACGACCCTACAGGTCAAAACAGTCATCTATACGATTACTCCGACCAGCGATACTGGCAATTGTGTTGGGCCAGATTTCTTGGTGCGGGTAAGAGTAAGACCTTCGACAAAAGTCGCGATGTTGCCAGCTGATGTTTGTCCTGGAGGAATGGTTGACATTGCAACCTTGCTTCGTGACTACTCGCTTCTTGCAGTTAGCGCGCGCTTCTATGATGCCGACCCTGCAACGGGTGCTTCATCTATAGGCTTTATGCAGGTAAACAGGGGCGTGGTTCGCCCAATTAGAAATCCTGGGTCACCATTTGGTGCCAATGTCCTGGTAAGCCCTGCCCAAACAACAACCTATTGGGTGACAGCTTATACCCGCCAGGGTTGTGAGCAAACGCTATCTTTTGTTGTAACGGTATTGCCGACTTGTAACGGAACGATCGCTCCGATTGCAATCTTGCAAGGTGCTTATGATCAGACGCTTGGACAACAGCGTACTACGCTTCAACAGCAATCACTTGTGCCTGCTGCCGAGCCTTATACATCATTGGGCTACACCTTCAAAGGTGGAGGCGGAGAGACTATGAATCTCCCCGCTGGATTCCAGGGAGGTATTGTGGACTGGGTTGTGGTAGAATTGAGAGACAAGCTAGACGCAACGCATGTTGTTTACAGCCGTGCTGCACTCCTTTTGGATAATGGCATGATCGTCGATATGGATGGAGTAAGCAATCCTGCTATGACGGCTAAGCCTACAGAGCAATATTATGTGGCGATTATCCACCGTAATCACCTTGGTGTGATGACGGCGCAGCCTGTTTCTATAGGCACTACAGTTGATTTCTCTGATCCTAATTTGGCGATGTACGGTACCACTGGAACCCGTGTCATCCAGAATGGCAAAGCTTTGCTCTTTGCCGGTGATGCCGATGGCAACGGTCAGGTGCAAAATACAGACGACGTTATGCAGTGGTCGCCGAATGCTGGCTCAAGCGGATACAAAGCTGCTGACTACAACCTCGATGGTCAGGTACAGAATACGGACCGTGTTCTTATCTGGACGCGCAATGTAGGACGTGGCTCTTCGGTACCGAAGTAATGTAGAATGTATAGTGTGAAATATAGGATGGCGCTATTGGGAAATTGTTCTCAGTAGCGCCATTTTTTAGATTCAGTTTTTAAAAACGTATCTAAAGAAAAGCTAACTGCTGAACTGGACTTCGTGGTAGTGGCGAGGGATTGTGTGTAGTCCAGTTCAGGGTTATCAAGCAGGTGCTTGATCGTGAAATGCTGGGAGTTACCCTCGAGCCATCTCACTACCCAGAAATCCCAGCTAGCCTAGAAATTGTTCTCAATAGCACCATTTTTTATTTCTAATACTCAAAAATATGTCTGAAAAAAAACCTCCAAACCATTAATACAAATGCAGAAACCAAGGAGAAAATTATAAGTGTGTAAATTTCCCAGCCCTTGAGTAAGTCAACGCGTAACATGAAAGTCAATGCAAATAGGGTGTATGAAAGCCAAGTACAAGCTGCCAGTACAAGCGATTTTTCAAACCAATATCTAAGCGACTTTTTCCAGTAAAAATATCCTCCTATAACCAGGATAATAATGCTAACAGGAATAAAAACGGTGATCGTGTAGAAGTGATAATTGTGGGGATCAATCATCTGGAGGGAGGCTAGTTTTGAATGTTAGGAATGGATTGACAATTGCAGATATACTATTAGCGATTTCAGAAGTAGCGTTTGCGACCCTAACATCACCGAGGCCTTGCCACTTGACCGAGCGAACCGTTTTTGACCATATAATCCATGTTTCCTATCCGAATTACTTCGCCTGGAAGAAGATCAGCAAGATCAACCAAATCCTGACCAAGCGTATGGATCGAGCCGCCTGTATGATACGCTAGTTTTACATAATCGGGATTGACATAACCATCAGGTTTGATGCCACAAAGGATCACATGAACTGGTCGGTCGATTTTCTGTAAAAGCGACATGTCTCTTACGCTCGAAGCGTTGTCAGCGATCAGGATCACATCTTCATAACCACTGAGCAACTTGGTAGATTTTGATATTGCCTCAAAATCATTTTCAGGAATATCGCCACCATTTCCGGAGTCCATCACCTGCTCCATCGTTTCCACTACTTCAAAAAGATCGTCGGCATAAGTATGATAAATACCACCTGTGGTGCCTACTTTTTTCTGGTGCGTTTTCTTTTTATTTCCATCGTTAAAAAAGACCACATGTTCCACCCGGCTTTTGTCGAGTGCGAGGTTGTGTTTGTGCCAAAGTACCAACTGCGCACCATACTGGTACATGGAGCCTGTCCAGTCCATCACTACGAGCATTTCATCCCACTCCGGATGACGCTGGACTACTTTGACAACCGTAGAGTCTTTAGGCACAGCAGAGCCTTCAAGCATGTCGTGTAAGTCTTTGGTCGACTTGACTTCGTCGATTACTCGCACTACACGAGGGCGATATTTCACCACAAAACCATGGAAAAAAGTCTTCGCCTCTTCTTCTGATCTGCAATGCGTTTGCAGGATCATGTTCCACTTTACGTCGGGAAGTGTGAAGGCACTGTCGAGTGCCAGGATCTCCTTGAGGCGATTGCGTAAGAGCAGATTATAGTCGGTTCTCCATCGTCTGATATCCTCAGGATATTTAGTAAATACGAGATCTACTTCTATAGGAATATGCTCTTTAGAAAGCGCTAGCCACTTATCCGGATTCGTAATTTCATGGCTGGCATAACCCATTTTGAGGGTTGCCTGAGGTGTGAAATCTGCAAAGGTGTAGAAGGGTATTTCTCGTTTTTCAAAAACGATGTCACGTGGTTTAACTCTGTTGGTACCAAAGGCCGAATGGCCAAGAACTACCAGAAGAATAAACGATATGGAAAGAAGGCGTGTCATAAGCGGCGTGGATGAAGCGCTGTAAACCCCGTTCAATGGAATTACCCGTATCATTTAAACGGGAAAAGACCACGTTTGGGTATAAAATAGACACGATTTTATTACAAATCACCCAACTGCGGCCTTACCACAATATCTTCTATTACTGTACGATTGCTCAGATCTGTAGCTGTCCACACCAATGAGGCAATATCATCGGCAGGCATAAGACGATCTTCTTCCACATCGACGCCTTCCCATGAAGCAGTAAATACGGCTCCTGGCATCAGGCTAATCACACGGATATTGTGAGGCTTCATCTCCTCGCGGAGGTTTTTAGAAAAGCCCAGTAAGGCATATTTACTCACGCCGTAGGAACCGCCGCCCGGGTATGCCTTGATACTCGCAACCGAACACACATTGACTATCGCGCCTTGCTTCTGGGCGATCATATCAGGCAAGAGCGCTTTTGTTAAATAATATGCACTGTTGAGATTGAGCGCCATCATATTTTCAAAAGCTTCATCCGCCTCATCGTGAAGATTGCCTTGCATAAACACGCCTGCATTATTCACCAATACATCAAGTCTGCCCATGCGGCTTTGCACTTCCTGGGCAAGCGATTTTACTGCTTCCTTTTTGCTCATGTCGCAGGTGAAAGTCTCAATGCCAGGCATGTCTGCTTTGGCCTGAGCGAGTGCCGCTTCTCCACGTGCGGCGATGCCTACTTGCCAGCCATTGGCATGATAACGTTTAGCGATTGCTAAACCGATTCCTTTTGATCCTCCTGATATGAATATTGATGACATGGTATGATGGTTCCTTTAAAAATCTGATGTCGGATAGTCGTCTTTTAATATAAAAACAGATGTAGAGATATTGCAGTGCAACGTCTCTACAATGGTTGCAAAAATTTGAAATGTATGTTGCGTTTACAAAGGTTGTGAAAAAAATTGCACCTTTGCTAGTGCCTGTGGCACTAAGCCACTTTTTGTAAATTGCTGATCGCTAATTGTCAATAGTAATTCGCTAATCTGTAATAATTTGACCATTCTTCAACCCATAAGTTCACTGCTTTTTCACATTGGTCGCTATGTGATGCTCATAGGAGGTATCTTCAAGAGACCCGAAAAACTGCGCATCTACTATGAGCAAACCATGATTGAAGCGGTTTCGATGGTAGTCGGAAGTATGTTTATCGTTGTGATTATCTCAACCTTTATTGGTGCGGTAACCACCTTGCAGACAGCGTATCAGCTCACTACACCCCTGATTGCAGATTCTGTGATTGGTTCGGTGGTGTCGGCTTCCACCTTGCTGGAGCTTTCCCCTACGGTATTATCATTTATTCTGGCTGGTCGTATTGGTTCCAATATCGCTTCGCAAATCGGCACCATGCGCGTGACCGAGCAAATAGACGCCCTCGAGGTCATGGGCATCAACTCCAAAGGATACTTGCTGATTCCACGTTTGGTGGCCGGCCTTTTTTCCTTCCCTATTTTGATTACAATATCTGCTTTCCTCAGTACGATGGGAGGCTTGCTTGCAGGTGACATCAGTGGCGAGGTTACAGCTATCGAATACCTTCAGGGAATGGAGGAATACTATGATCCGTTGTACATCAATATCATGTATGTCAAAGCGATTATTTTCGGAATTCTGATTGTGACGATTAGCGCCTATCAAGGCTATTTTGTTCGCGGAGGAGCGCTGGAAGTAGGAAAATCAGCTACACGTGCAGTAGTGTATTCTTGTCTTACCATGGTGGTCGCCGATTACTTTGTAGCGCAATTGTTACTTTAATCTTTTAGTATGAATGATTAACAATGAACTATAAATTATTCATCGTAAATCGTTCATTATTTTAGTCAACAGTCAAGTTAATGTCAATTGAAATTCGCAATATCCAGAAGTCATTCGGTACAAAGCATGTGCTGAAAGGAATCGATATGATCTTTGAAAAAGGAAAGATCAATATGATCATTGGGGCGAGTGGAAGTGGCAAGAGTGTGACGATGAAGAGCATCGTGGGCCTCATTGTGCCAGACGAAGGAGAGGTCTTATATCAAGGGATTAATTTTCATCAATCAGAATACAAGAGGCAGAAGGAAATTCGCCAAAATATCGGTATGCTCTTTCAGGGATCGGCATTGTTTGATTCGATGAATGTGGCCGAAAATATTGGCTTTCCCCTTCGGATGTTTACCAAAAAGTCTCCTGCGCAAATTCGTGAACGTGTAGACCTTGTGCTAGACCGTGTAAACCTGCCCAACTCGCAGCACCTATTTCCTGCTGAACTTTCAGGCGGTATGATGAAGCGCGTCGGTATCGCGCGGGCCATTGCGCTTAACCCGCAGTACCTTTTCGTGGATGAGCCCAATTCCGGCCTCGATCCATTGACAGCTTCCGTGATCGATAAGTTGATTCAGGACCTTACCTACGAGTATGAAATGACCACCATCGTGGTTTCTCACGATATGAACTCCGTGCTCAATATCGGAGATAAGGTGAACTTTCTCTACAAAGGAAGAAAAGAATGGGAAGGCACCAATAAGGAGATTTTTGATGCAGACAGCGCTCCGCTTCAGGAGTTTGTCTTTGTGAGTGATCTGATTAAGCGGAATTAGATTATTATTCATGAGTCATGTGATCATGAATAATTGATAATGAACAATGACTAATGATCTTCTCCAATCGAGTGGATCTTCGATACAATCGTTTTGACTTCGTCGCTTTTGACAAGCATCCAGCCGAAGGCGAGTTGCCAGATTATTACAAATGCTACCGGAGCAGCCATTATGATTGTTTGCCTTAAATCTAACCAAAAGATTGCGGTAGATTTTTCAAAAATTCTAGGAATGATTGTCTTTATTACGAAGTCAATGAATAGTATCGCTGCAGGAATTATAAAATAGAGCAACACGCGCTTATTAGTGAACTGTGAGCGAATGTTGGGATAGCGGTCTTTGATCAAATAAGCAAGAAGTACTACTCCGAGCAAGCTAGCAATCGGGGATAGAAAAGTGTTGGTGAAAAAATATAGTCTGTTTTCTTCGATCCCTGCCAGCATGAGATACATTACAACGATCCAATAGAAAAGGGCAACGAGTGTTTTTCCAGCAAATCGCTCTTTTTCTGATTGTAGGTTTTTTGAAAAAATGCCTGGCTTAAGCAGGGCATGCATGAATGCAATCGCAGGAAGTAAAATCGGCAGTAGCGTCCAGTGGAGGGTTAATTTTGTGAAAGGCAAGTCATCGTATGAAATGACAGTTGAGTATCCATAATGCCAGAATTGTTTTTGCTTATAGACTAGATTGAAAAACTCTTGCAACACTTCGGAACCTAGATATTGGGACATATATATGTTCGTATATTCCAAAAAATCAAAATAGAACCACAACAATCCCATCGCCACGCCCGACACAATCGCTGAGATGACAAAAGGAAACATGGGATCGGTGCGCTTCATGATGATTGCTTGCCTATTTGGTTGATTTTAGGATAAAGGGCTTGAGATTTTAAATTTTTGCATAAAAGAAGACCTACCCAAAGCTGCCAAGAAAAAACGGTGCATGCAGCATAAACATGAAAGAAGCTGAGGTCGTGGGTATCAAAAGGGAATCTTATTGGCTCAGGCTTCCAAATAGAAAGGATTGAATATAAAGCTCCTGAAATGATGCCTGCAATGATATATTGGGGTTGCTTGATTTTGGGCACTCCATGCCAATTATATGCAATCCTTTCGATCAAATGAGCACCCAGTGCCCCATAAAGTGGAGCTGTTGCCCAGGACAGAAATGAATGCGATGTAAGATAAAAAAATAGCCATATAGCCAGCCAAGCGATAGCTGTTCGCCATATTTTATCCTTGAAAAAATGTAACCTGAAACTTACACTAAAAGCTATTGTGAAGGCTATGCCCGGAAGCCCCGTGATGATAATGCTTTCGTCTAAAAATACGTTTTCGATAAAATTGGGATTGTAGCTTTTGATTCCAGCAAGAATTATCGCCACCCCCGACACAATGGCTGAGATCACAAAGGGAAACATGGGGTTGGTGCGCTTCATCTCGGTTAGTCAAATTCTCCATTTTCAATTCTCCACTCTCCATTTTTCATTACACATTAACCGGAGCTTCATACCCAAACATACCTCGCTCTTTAATCATCGCAGCGACTTCAACTGGAACCATGTTTTCCCAGTCTGCTTCTGACTTTTGGATTTTGTTGAGGACAAAGTCGGAGCTGATGTGAAGAAGGTCAGTATTGGCTCCGGCGAGGTCTTCGATCTTGTGATTGTCGAAGAGGTAGCGGAAAAGCGAAAACTGGGTAGGCGGAAGTTCGAAGTTGTCGCAGGTGTAAAGAATCTCGGCGTACTCCAGTCGGGTAGGGTAGACGTACATTTTGACATTGGCTCCGAAGAGCGTTCCGAATGCTTCCAAAATCCCACCGTGGAGCTGGGTGTAATACTTTTCGTTGAAAATATCTTCCAGTCCAAAGGTGCCAAGCACCACGCCGACCTTGCGTTTACGGGTATATTGGTACAGATAGCTCACCACCCGATAATACTCCTGATAATTTGAGATCATAACGGTCTGTCCCAAAGACGCAAGCGTATCTACCCGATCCAGGAAGTCCTGATCGTCGATGCGACCCTGGTCAGGATCGGTGAGTGCGTTTAGGGTCAACTCGCATATCACCTGAATCTTGTCAGGCTCCACATCCTCATCTTTTGAGAACTGCTCAAGGCTTACCTTGATCATGTCCGTATTGACGGTCGTGACAGGACGAAAGCGTCCGCGAAGCAGCAATACATTCTTTTTATACAAAACATCCTCTGGCTGAAGCACCTGGCCGTCAGGACCGAATAGCGTCGCATCGGTGAGGCCATTTTTGACAAGCTTCAATGCCAGAAGGCGGTTGTCTATATGTTCAAAGTCAGGACCACTAAATTGTAAAAAGTCGATTTCGATTCTGCCCGGACTGATGTTTTGCATCAATACTTGCAGAAACTGATCGACATCCTGATACGCGTTGTAGCATGCATAGAGCATGTTTACACCACAAATACCGATGACCTGCTGCTGCCATAAAGGCTCCTGATCGTGGAGTCGGATATGAATCACACAATCGTTTGGCTTTGACTCGGGAGTAAGCTGGAAGCGCACCCCGATCCAGCCATGCCCCTGGTTGGTGCGACGAAAGTTCAGCGTCTCGATCGTATTGGCAATTGCAAAGAATTTTGACTCAGGACCACGTTCTTTTAAGCGCTGTTTCAGCAGCTTAAATTCCTTGTCCATCATTTTTTCACAACGCTCCTGACACACATATCGACCGGACTTACCATAGATCGCATCACTAAAGGTCATGTCATAGGCAGACATGGTTTTGGCGACAGTGCCACTCGCTCCACCCGCTTTGAAAAAGTGGGCTGCAATCTCCTGCCCAGCGCCTATTTCGGCAAAAGAGCCATAGATCGAGGAGTCGAGATTGAGGGAAAGTGCCTTTTCTTTTGTGGTAAGTTCTCTGAATATTTCCTGCATTTGGGGCTTGGGTTTTTGTCAAAATTAGCAAAAATCGAGCGAAGATGCGCATCCAACATATATCATTTTATCATCGTTGAAACTTCATGAAAAGCCTATCCTTCTTTCTTGCTTGTATCTTGTTCCTGAGTTGGAATATGCCTGACCAGGATGTGCCCACCCAAATTGCCTGGCAAACTGACCAACCTTTGCAATGGTCTGACTTTAAAGGCGCAGTTCCTTTTGGGATGCTTTTTGATGCCCAGTCATTTTCTGGAATAGGGTATAGCTATACTCCTGTGCGAAAAGGTGAGGAGGTTGTGATAGAGTGGGAGGTGACGGCCTATTTTGATCCAAACGTTTCCTGGGTGCGATATGATAGCAAGAGCCAGGGATTACTAAAGCATGAGCAGGGGCACTTTGATATCGCCGAAATATTTACCCGTGACATGCGCCAAAAGCTAAACAGCATCGACCTGAATGTCGAAAATGTAAAGTACCATATGGAGGCGAGCTTGGCTGAGGTACTAGCGAATATGCAGGCTTACCATCATGCATATGATACCGATACGCACCACGGTACAGATCAGGAGCAGCAGTTATATTGGAACGATATGATCAAGTCTGAGCTGGAAAAGCGAAATGGGGTGTCGTACATTCGGTAAGCCATCTTGTCAGTCTACTTTTTGAATTTCTTCGTGCGTTACTTTTTTTAGAAAAAAGTAACCAAAAAATCGAAACGAGCCAAGCAAGCCCTCCCCCACATTCCCCCGCGCGCGCTCGTTTCATCCCCAACGCGCGATTTCTAAGACAAAAGATTTATGACGACACCCTTTCTTCAAGTGTTTTAATGAAGTTGTCTAACGAATAAATTCAGGTCCGTTTTATTATCAAAATTGTCATTTCGACTCGCGGAGCTGAGGAGAAATCTTGACTTTATCGACTAATTGGCTAAAAGTCAAGATGTCTCGCCAGCTTCGCGGCTCGACAT
>JBGCFB010000315.1:0-16760 GCA_045106685.1 Bacteroidia bacterium
GTATCGCGATCCGAGTTTCAAATATCCACAAGAGTGCCAACTACTGACCCACTTCCTGATCATATTTCCTTGATACTTTTTCACGGCGAAAAAGTATCCAAAAAGCCGTAAACGAGCCAACAAGCCAACGCGAAAATCCATCCCCTCACGCTCGTTTAATCCCCAGCGCGCCCCTCCGTGGCGAACCTGCTTTGTGTCCCAAAATTTGGTTTGATATGCCATACTATCAAGATATTAATTTTCTTGATGCAATTACGCTTGATGGACTTTTCTTTTTGTGAAGAAGTGTGTTTTGATCTTACGGGTCTGGGGGAGCTATCGTAGTTTTTGATCAAAAACCCCTAAAACGAAAAAACCTCCAAATCTTTCGATTTAGAGGTTTTAGAAGAGCGAGAGACGAGATTCGAACTCGCGACCCCAACCTTGGCAAGGTTGTGCTCTACCAGCTGAGCTACTCTCGCTTTTTTAGCGGACCACAAAGGAAGGACTATTTTAGTTTTTGTCAAAAAAATCAATCACTTTTTTCTAAAAAAATTGAACGATTCAATAAGAGCCTTCCTTCTGGCCCCAGATTACACAAAAGATCGAGTCCTGAAAGGTCTTTTTCAAATCCCTCAAAAACTTGCATATAGGACTCATGCTTAAACCAGTCAGGCCACACTTTACGCGCTGGATCGAAGCTGAGGCGATAATCGCCATCATAATCTTCGGTATCGATAAGGGAAGGCGTTTCGATTGCCTGCGTTTCGAGGCCCAGGCCTTCGAGTAAAAATCGAGTGCTCGCCATGTTCAGTTCAACCAAACTTTTGTACTCTTTTTTAAAAAAGGCTTTCAATTTTTCCTCATAATATTCGAAATACGGAGAGGATTTGTACGCAAACTGAATGGAGCGCCAGTGATTTCCGCGCCAATCTTCCTGATAGATAACATCCTTTTCGCAAATAGGGCCTCGAGCATTGCGTCTCCCTACTGGCACGCTCAGTGTCATAACCTTGTTGGTGATGCGTATATGCGAACGGCTGGTGTATCGCTGTTTCCGGTACGACTGCCATACCTCTACTGCGACCGTGTCATGACGCGCAGCCATCGCCAACCAGGACACTGGCGGAAAGTAACAAAGTGGTAAGACGGCGGAGGGAGTTGACATGTCAGTGATTTTTGAAATATGATATCAGATTAGTGATTTTTGATTTTGAAGCAGAAAGGCAAAAATATCTAATATCGCGATTCGAAAATCTTATCTCTAAAATCAATTTGAGATTTTAAAGAAAGCCCTTAAATGGCTTAGGATTTGTAGTTTTGCGAGACAAACATACATACATGCCACGAATATTAGTCACCGGAGCACATGGGCAAGTAGGCAAAGCCTTGCAGCAAGCCGCAAGTCAATGGCCTAGCTTTACTTTTTTATACACCGATCGCGATACGCTTGACATCACTGATGCGCAGGCGGTCAAGACCTACTTCGCCAATCATGCGATTACACATGTGATCAATTGCGCGGCCTATACGGCTGTAGATAAGGCGGAGACTGATGTTGATTTGGCACAAAAAATCAATGTAACGGCTCCTGAGATACTGGCGAAAGCTTGTGTGCAAAAGAAGGCGCGCATGATCCATATTTCGAGTGACTATGTTTATCACAATAGCCTCGACAGGCCGCTCCTGGAAAGTGACCCGACCGATCCTCAAAGTGTATATGCTCAGACTAAGCTCGACGGCGACGTGGCTGTACTCGCGGTTCATGGGCACAATATCATCCTGCGCACTTCCTGGGTCTATGGGCAGCATGGGCATAACTTCGTCAAGACGATGATGCGCCTTGGCGCGGAGCGGGATGCCTTGAGTGTCGTTTTTGATCAAATAGGCACTCCGACCTATACACGTGACCTTGCCGATGCTTTGCTTCATATCGTCGCTGCCGACAGCAATGGTCGTGTCGACAAGCATGAGCTCGGTGGTGTCTATCACTATGCCAATGAAGGTGTAACGAGCTGGTACGACTTTGCTCATGCGATATTCGAACTTGCTGATATTGATTGTAAGCTCTCGCCTATTCGTTCGGCAGCGTATCCTACTCCGGCTGCACGTCCGACCTACAGTGTTTTGGACAAAAATCGCTTTAAGGCGACATTCGGCATGGAGATTCCGCATTGGCGCGATAGTCTCAAACATTGTCTTGCGGCATTGGTTGAAAATGAAACTTTGTTGACTCATACTTAAAATACCCAAACGTAATATGGTCTTTAACTCGCTTCCTGATCATATGGCATTGATACTTTTTCACGGCGAAAAAGTATCCAAAAAGCCAGAAACGAGCCAAACAAGCCCTCCGCCACAATCTCCCGCGCGCGCTCGTTTCATCTCCAACGCGCATTTTATCCCTGCGGGATAGGCCTTTTTTTCCTTTTCAGAATAGGCTCGCATCAAGCCATTTAGCCAACCCCTTGACCATTACAACATAACCAATATGCTGACGATTCTTTCTCCTGCGAAAACGCTCGATTTTGGCGATCACGATATTATCTCAAGCTATTCTCAGCCTGCTTTTGAATCTGAAACAAAGGTGCTGGTTGAGCAGCTCGCAAAGATGTCTGCTTCTAAAATTGGGAAGCTGATGAAACTCAGTGATAAACTCGCTGAACTGAATTATGAGCGGTATCAGAATTTCAGTTTTCCTTTTACCCAAAATAATGCAAAACAGGCTGTTCTTGCTTTCAAAGGTGATGTTTACCTAGGGCTGCAAGCTGAGGAGTTCTTGAGTGAAGATTTCGATTTTGCTCAAAATCACCTGCGTATTCTGTCTGGTTTATATGGTTTACTGAAGCCGCTCGATCTCATGCAGCCTTATCGATTGGAAATGGGGACTTCATTGAAGGTGAAAAGGAAAAAGGATCTTTATGCTTTTTGGGGTGCCAAAATCGCGGAGGCGCTTAATGCGTCTTTTGATGAAAGCGGCAACCGCGTTTTGGTCAATCTTGCCTCAAACGAATATTTCAAAGCGGTAGACCGTAAGGTCCTTGACGCGACGATTATCACGCCGAACTTTAAGGAGCTACGCGACGGTAAGCTGAAGATTATTTCATTTTTTGCAAAGAAGGCCCGCGGCCTTATGGCCGACTTTATCATCCGTAATCGCATCAATGATCCGGAAGGCATGAAGGACTTCCATACCGAAGGCTACGCTTTCAATGCTGAAGCTTCCACAGAGACGGAATGGATATTTAGCAGAGAGCAGGCATGATAATTAGTCATTGTTCATGCTGCATTTCTGAATATTTTACGTCAAAAAAAATAACCATGAGAACACTATGTATCATCGCATCTCTCATTCTTTTTCCGGCAATCTCTCATGCGTGCAGCATGTACAAGATCACCAAGAATGGGAAGACGATTGTCGGTAACAACGAGGATTGGATTAGCCCTAATGCTCAGTTTTGGGTAGAAAAAGGCGAGGATGGAAAATATGGTGTTATCTATGTTGGCTTAATCGACAATTTCGCCCAAGGTGCCTTGAACGACGCGGGGCTTGTTTTTGATGGTTTTTCGGAGCCTTATCTTGCGATCAATAACACGGAAGGGAAAGTGAAAATGCCTATTAGCGAGGCAGTCCGAACAGTCATGCAAGACTACGCCACAGTAGAAGAAGTAGAACAATACCTCAAGACAATTGATCTTAGTTCGATGGTGAGCGGTCAACTTGTTTTCGTAGACAAATCAGGCACCTATTTGATCGTAGAAGGAGATGAATTTATCAGCGGCGATGAATCAGAAAAATCATTTTCTAATTTTTACTATTCGCAAATAGCATCAACTGACGAAGTTGAGTTGGACTATTACCAAAGCGGCTTGGAATATCTGGCATCCTCAAAAGCTAAGCGCTCATTTGATTATTGTGGAGAGGTGATGAAAAGCTTCGCTTCTCCAAAAGAATACACACAGTATTCTACCATCTATGATCTTGAAAAACTGACAATTCGCGTTTATTTATTTCATGATTTCAGCACCTATAAAGAGCTTGATTTAAAGCAAGAGCTTGCAAAAGGTAATCACACCATGATGATTCCAGCGCTTTTCCCAAAAGATTCAAAAGGCTACCAACATTATCAGGCATACAACAATCCTGAAAACCCGACCTGGTTTTTGGAAAACATGCTAAAAGATGCGAAAGTCACAGAGACTGAAATGATGGAGCAGGGTTTCAACACTGTTGTCAATATGATCGGTTATGAGTGGCTTTTTGATAAAAAAGACCCTACAAACGCCATCACGATATTCACATACGGAACTGACCTGATGCCCAATGATCCCAACCTGCATAATGGTCTGGGAGATGCGTATTTAGAAGCAAAAGCGTACGATAACGCCATCAAAAGTTTTGCGCGCTCATTGGTACTCAATCCAGATAATGAGCATGCTATAAAAATGCTTTCGAAGATCAGTGAGCTAAAGCAAAAAAAGGGTATTAGCGATTAGCGAAGTTCGGATCAGGAAAGCCCGATACAGCACCTTTCAAATTTGAACTTTCTATTGTGTACTTTCCACTAAGAGAAAGGATTTAATCGCCTGCCAGCCCTTCATTCTCTTTACTACTTTCTTTCCCTTCTTTCCCTTCTTTCCCTTCCCAACCATATCGGCCAATAAGCGGAACAAAGCGAAACTGATTGAGTCGTTGGACTTGGAAGTCACTGGTGCTGAGCCGCGTCACGATGGTCATCGTCTGTTGCTCGCGTCCTCCTACCGGAATGATCATTTTTCCACCAATATCGAGCTGGTTTTGGAGGCTCCGTGGTATACTGGGTGCAGCCGCCGTAACGATGATTCGCTGGTAAGGCGCATAGCGTTTCCAGCCTTCGCTGCCATCGCCTTTTTGTACATACGGATCGAAGCCAAGTTTCTCCAGGCGCGACTTTGCAAAAGCATGCAGCCTGGCGTTTCGTTCGACACTGAAGACGCGAAGGCCCATCGCACAGAGTACTGCCGCCTGATAGCCTGACCCAGTTCCTATTTCAAGAATTTTCATCCCCTTGGAAAGCTGTAGGGCCTCGGTCATAAAAGCGACGGTGTAAGGCTGCGAAATCGTCTGCCCTTCAGCGATCGGCAAAGCCTTGTCCTCATAGGCTTCGTGATGCAGCGCACTTTCTACAAAAATATGCCGGGGGATAACCTGCACAGCATCTAAAACAGCGGTGTCCTTGATACCTTTCTCCTGAAGCAATGTTACCAGCTTCTTTCGTTTTCCCTTATGTAGATAGCTATCTGTGAGCATATTTGACCAGTTTGGCAGCTTAGTTTTGGGTTTTGAGTTGAGGGTTTGGGGTTTTGTACGTCATCTTGAACTCAAAACTCTTAACTCCAAACACTTAACCGTTATCGTTCTGTATGGAATGCTGTTGCCCCTTTTACAACCTCAGCACCAAGACCTTTTAACAAAAGCGCTGTTGCAGGATCGGTGATATTACCTTGCTCGTCAAAAAGTTTGGATGCTCTGCTAAGAGGCGCGACGAGCGGCACTGCCCATCCTCGTAGCGCATGCACCATATATTCCATGGTATTGATCGCCTGTAGTCCGTGTGTGCCTCCTGCGGCGCATATTAAGCCCACAACCTTATTGGTCAGGTAAGGAGGGTTATTGGACGCAGTAAGCTGGAACCAATCGATCACATTTTTAAATGCGCCACTCACTGTACCTTGGTAAAGCGGCGATGACCAGATGAGGCCATCGGCACGAGCAATAGCATCGGCGAGCGCCTGTGCATCGGCTGGCGGAGTAGCATCAGGCTCGTGCACATACATGGGGATTTCGAGATCGCGAATGAGAAACTCTTCCGTTGTAGCGCCTGCTGCTTCCGCGCTTTTCAGCGCATGCTGAAGTGCCCATGAGCTTGTACATGTTTGTGCAGTCGAACCTCCGATTCCTATGATGTGTATAGCCACCTTGTGTTTTGTTTAAATTTTCAACCTTACGCCAATCCACACTGACAATTTCTATCTTAAATATCTGCAATCACTTTTCTACAATTTCAAATCTGCAATCTTTTTCCCGGATTCCAGATTGATGAGGAGTAATTTTAGATTATTGATTTTCCAGAGCAATTCCTCTCAAAAGACCCGCCAACACAACCCATCGTGATAACAGGTTACAGATGTTTGGGCAGGGCGAACGGTAAAAGTCGTCGAACCAGATTTGAACGGACTTCCTTTACATTCCAGAGTAATGGTAGCCTGACCACGCACCCGATTAATTTGAATAAATGTCTGTTTAGGACTGGCTGGCAAAGTCAGTGTAATGGCTTTTGTCGCATCGACTGATACCTGCGTCTGGGTAGTAAGTTTTGTGCTCTGTGAAATAGCCGACGCTGATCGAGAAGATGTATTCGGTCTGCCTGCAGGTTGTGGAAGCGCTTGAAGAAGCTTCTTTTTTTCCTGAAGCAGGCGAGATGGAATATTTTTTTTGTTAAAAGAATTGGATAAAGAAGTCGTACCAGCCGCTTCCACTAACATCAAGGGGCGCTCGCCACCGGTAAAGCTATTTCCCAGCACAAGGTGTCCGTTTCCTCCTTTTAGCTGAATATCACGAGCTTTTCCACCCGAAAATTGATTTCCCACAATCTCTGCCTTTTGAGCATAAACCGCCAAGGCTGTATTAGTCAGGTTAGAGAATGTATTCTCGACCACCTTGGCATTCGTAACGCCGCCCGCGAGTCTGATTCCAAATATTGCAGCAGCGGTATTACGGAAAGTATTTTCTTTGATAATCACCCGCTTTACGTTTCCGTGTTTTACGTCAATAAGTGAGCTTCCTTTTGTTTGCCCAGCAGAGACTTTACTATTTCCTTCAAAGACACAGCGACTAATTTCAGTCTCATCAAGGGTGGCAAGAATACCTCCGTGGCGATTTCCATAAAAGAAACAGCCATCAATCGTCATGCGTCGTGAATCTGTATTGCCACCAGCAAGGACGATCCCATAAAATGCGTTATCGCGAAAAGTGACACCCTTGAAGCGGATATCGGTATTAGGGCGTTCGCCTTTATTGGCTTCGATATCGATCCCTGCTTCGGGTTCAACTCCATTGGTGCCGCTATATTCTCCACCGATAATATCGATCTCTGAACCGTTGATTACAGAGAGTCCCTGACGGTAATTATTACGTGCGATGCAGTTGATAAACTTGACGTGATGGACCGTCTCAGGATTACTATTATTATCCTGAAGCGTAAAACCGTCCTGAACGCCATTATCACTTATCACTCCCTTAAACTCGGCATGGCGCACATCGAGAATACGGAAATTATGGCCGGGAACCTGATTTTGTACCAAAGGGCGTTTGTCGCGGTTGCCATCTAACTTGAGACCAATGACCTGAAAATGATCGCAGTTCTCAATCGTTAAGAGTGCGTTTTGCGGGCTTTTGGGCAAACCTGCTTTTGCAATAAGGGTGGCGCCAGTTCCTGTTATTTCGAACTCCTTTTTTCCTCTTAAAACTAGCCCTCGTCCAAGCATGTATGTTCCAGGATCAAAAACCAGCTTACCACCTCTTTGAGGCAGGGCGTTTAATGCACGCTGAAGTGCTCCGGAATCATCTGCTCTTCCATTACCCTGGGCGCCATAGGCTTTTACCTGGATAATATTATTCACGCTTTGGGCTGTTTTTTTTGACCGGCAAGCCATGACGCACATAGCGAAGGCAAGGCCGACGATAGCTATATAAACAAGTGGGCGCATATAAGATGGTTTGTAAAGATGAAAAATTAGCCAAACCCAGCACGAAGTTATTTTTTGACACTTCGGCTTCGCTCAGTACATGTGAATCGAGGAAGAAAACCGAAAGATCCCGAGGATCGGGATCTGAAGATTTTATGACGATAGGTCAGTGAAAAAGGCCAAGTGATGGAACAGGGTATTTTTGAATCTTTACTTAAGCTCGCTGGGCAACAGCTTCCCTGATTTGGGCAGCGAGGGCATTCATTTCAGCCTCAGTCATTGCTACTGGCGTATTGCTGAAACTAATATCAGATACGTGATCAAGTGGGATCAGGTGGATATGGCAATGTGGTACTTCGAGTCCTACCACAACTGTACTCATGCGTTTGCATGGAACGACCTGCTCGATAGCGAGCGCGACTTCGCGAGCGAATACGTGTAAGCCGAGATATGTTGCATCATCAAGGTCAAAGAGATAGTCGACTTCTTGCTTTGGAATAACCAAGGTATGTCCTCGCTTGAGAGGACGAATATCTAAAAAAGCGAAGTAGTCTGCTGTCTCAGCAATTTTGAAACAGGGTATCTCTCCTTTAATAATTTTGGTAAAAATCGAAGCCATGGCCTATTGGATATCCAGTGTCACTTCAAGTAAGTCAAATTCCGTTTGACCAGCAGGGATTTCAACGATCACACGATCGCCTTTCTCTTTTCCTAAAAGGGCTTTTCCTACGGGCGATTTAATCGAAAGCTTGCCTTCGGCAAGGCTTGCTTCTTCTTCAGCAACCAACGTATAGGTCATTTCCCTCTTCGTCTTCACATTGCGAAGTTTCACCTTGGAAAGGATGTATACCTTTCCTTCCTCCATTTCGGAAGTATCGATAAGACGGGCTGTGGCAAGTATATTTTCAAGTTTTGATATTCTTAGCTCTAGTAATCCTTGAGCGTCTTTTGCTGCGTCATATTCAGCGTTTTCACTCAAATCGCCCATTTCACGAGCTTTTTGAATGGCATTTGCTGCTTCCTTACGACCTACTGTTTTCAATTCGTTCAGCTCATTGGTAAGCCGATCCATCCCTTCCTTGGTTAGGTAGGTTTTTTCACTCATAATAAAAAAAATTGATGGGTTGGCAGAAACTGCCAACCCAAATTGTTATGTACGTTTTACAACGCCTAAAATACAGAATTTTCTTCTGTCTACAAGTCTATACGTGCTCCGATAGTTAATGAACCATTGAACTGCGTGGTAGGGCGATAGGAAACGTCAATAGAAAAACGTGAAGGTACTTCAATGCCTTCTGCGTTTGTACGGCCTGTATTAACAGGCGCCTGTACTGTAAAACCAGCACCGAGTCCGGACTGAACGTCAAAGCGATCATTATCAGCTCCTAGTGATCCTTCCTCGTACAAATATCCACCGCGAGCCATGAATACATCTTTGTAATTAAACTCCAGACCGACACCGATATGGTTACGATAAGATGAGTTCGAAATGTATGATCCCATGACTGTAAAGGATGTTTCATCAGCAATTGGGAAATCATATGATATTCCCATAGAAAGCGTAGCCGGAAGCTCAAAATCAGCTGAAGGAATTTCGGTAGCAGATGTAAAGCTATTACGCGAATTCAGCAAAACCCTTGCAGAAAGACCGTCACCATTATAATTCATGGTAGGTCCTACATTTCGCAAAGAGATTCCAATTTTAAGGCGATCATCCTCACCTGTACGATATTGTACCCCCGCATCAAATGCGAGTCCGTTAGCACTTACTTCAGGAGTAGATTCACTCAAGATGCGAAATACCGTTCCAACGTAGATGTTATCTGTGAACTTCTTGGCATAAGAAACACTCAGGTTTACAATACCAAGAGAGTAGTTACCCAAGGTTCCATCAGGTTGACTGGTGGTTGTACGCACAATATCACCAAGACTAAAGCTATTGACTGTAAGTCCAATAACTGAACCTCCGTCTCCCAAGCGCTGAGAGAATCCAAAGCTATTGATATTGATATCAGAGCCAATAAGCCAGCGGGTAGATGAAAATACCAGTTCAGTACCTTGTGTAGTAGCCAATCCGGCAGGATTGATACCGTTACTTTCGATACCGTCCGAACTTGCGACATTCATTCCCAAGAAGCCAGAACTACGCGCCCATGAATTGATCGTTAGCTGCATACCGCCTGACTGGCCGATACCTTCTGGCTGGGCAAAGGCCGAAGACATGAGCAAAAGGCTAAACGATAGAATTAAATATTTTTTCATAGCAAATTAGAATGAATTCAAGTCAATACGACGCATTACAGCAACCATTTTCACAACCTTGATACCAAGGTCACCGGCATCCACATGGATAATATATGGGCCACTTCCTACCTGAACACCAGACTGGTTTTTGAGGTCCCAAGTCTGCTCAGGTGAATCGGAGTCTTTGCGGAAAGTTCTAACCAGGTTTCCATTGAGCGAGTAAATGTTGATATCACATCGCTGAGGAAGGTTGGTAATCTTGATTACGTTGGATAGCTGACCTGTTTCATAAGATGAATAGGCGTAATAAGGGTTTGGTACTACCCTGATTTCTTCCAAAGCACTTGTAGCAACATCAGTAAGTTCTGTTTTCGCAGCAAAAGGAGCTGTCGAGAAGTTGAACGTAGGGATATCGTTAGCACCTTCACGTGAGTCAAATGGCTGATTCACACGCAGTGAAACACGAGCACGAGTTGGAATCTGTGAAGGGCCAGTAACATAATCGTATACAGGTGAAATAAGCGGAATACCTACCCAAGTAACATACTTGTAGATATCAGCCATATTCTTGAGGCCACTTGCACCAAATCCACCAATACCTGTTCCTGTAATAGGGCTTACGTCTGTACCGTTGGTCAGTGTATCTTGTAAGCTTGCAAACTCATCATATGGACGGTTAGTCACATAGATGTAGTGACGGCCACCGATTTCATCAAAACGGCTTCCAACATTAGAAGTCGGATTCCAAATCATGTCATCACCACGGTTTGTGATATCCCATGTACTTTCACCAAAGAATAGGTTAAGGCGAGTACCAGTCTGTACGTCGATTGCATATCCCGGGAACCATGAGAACCCATGACGAGTCTCGGAACGAGCCTCAGTTCCAGGGTTGTCTGGATTGTTCGCTATTTGAAGAGGGTCTTCAATATTATCAGCCCATTTACCAGACAACTGCCAGGCACCTGAACCAATCGAAGAGTTAGGGCTGGTTTCCACAACCATACACTTCGACCACTTTGTCACATCACTTGTAAATACAATATCTACATCGGGAAGGTCGTCTAACGAAACTACTTCATCACGACTAATTCCACCAAATGAGGTTTGACCTGTCAACTGAACACCAGGACCGATGAGTCCTCCATCTTGCACGCTATTGTTGAAGCTACGTGCCAATGAGAATGGAGACCAACCTGTCAGGATTTTTGAATAATCCTCTTCCGGGTCATAAATATTGTCTTCTCGGTGTGGTTTTCCGGTTCCATTTGTTGGTCCGCCTTCAGACCAGTCCCAAACACCATTGAAGAACTCATTGATATCGGGAAGTCCTGTAAGCCAGGTAACATTGGGATCATCAAAAACATACTCGCCTCCGACTACACCAGTGTTCAGTGAGGTAGTATCTCCTGATGGGCCTGGGTTATTGATTTCAATCGAAATTCCCCGGTCCTGAATTACGCGCTCATTTCCAACAAGTGGATCCGGGCGGAACTCATCTGGCTCACAACCACCTCCACGTTTGATATATGTAGCTTCAAAGATTGGGTCACCAGTAAAAGGACCATTCTCATTCTGGCTTTCATACAATCTCCAGGATACAAAAGTACTATCGATTACATCACCACATAGATCTGTGGTAAGTAGCTCTGCGCTCAGGAATTCATCACGCACAATCTGCACCTGATAATAAGATTCTCTTAGGATCTTAGGATCAATAACCTTCACTACGATTGGTGCTCCACCAGATTCGAAGTTCAGTTCATTTACCTGATTATTCTCAAGAATCGCTTCCTCGGTCAAAGAGTCTAATCGAACAAAGCGTCCCCCGTTTCCTATACCAGCGACCTGTGTAACAGGAAGCTCTAAACCATAATCAGCAGAAAGCTCCTGACCACGACGCTCAAACTCAGTTGGGTGTGGCATGGCAGGAATAACACGGAAGAAACGGTTACCAGGAACAAACTGACGACCGTCTGATGAGGTATCATTGTATGCGTAAGCAATTACTGCATAGTAATAAGTCGTGTAGTTTTTCAGAAGGCGATTATCACTTTGAGCAAATAGGTCCTCAGTAATGTTGATTGAGTTAAACAACCCATCATCATTGCCCTGAACCATTACTTCATCTACGATAATAGGACTCGACAATCCTTCTACGGCTTGCTCGGTCGTATTAATAATCGCGCTTACTCCATCCTTAATGTCACACTGAGCGACGATACGAGCACGCTCAGCATCATTTAGTTCAGAAGTACTTACCGTGTTATCAACCAGTTGGTATACGATATAACCTTGGAATGCAAAAGTTGAATCCGCAACCCCTTCAGCTTTCAATACAGGGTCTGCCTGTACATAGCTTTCGTTGAAGTTATTACGCACGCCACGAGAATTTTCCCCGTATCCCCAGTTAATGAGAACCTCACGGTTAAGCTCTGTGTATGCTACCTCAGGTGCATCAGGTCCGTCAAGCAATGTAAAGTTGTTATCAAATAGCGCCTGAGCAATTTTATCAGCACGCTGCAGTTCACATACAGAACCTATTTGGTCCTGATAGAAACCACGTGCCCATACTGCACCAGTAATCACCTGATTTACTTTACCAGGAGTAAGTGTAAATGGTCCGGCTGACTGGATAAAGCGACGGTCAGCAGGTGGGTTATCAGCTCTTTGCTCAGTCCATCCTGTATTTGCACAAGGATCTCCCCAGAACATATAGTCGGTAGGATCACCTGCACTGGAAGGGCCATAGCCATTACCGCTACCACCATTTGTGTAGTTATCTACGATTGGAGTACCATCTTTCCAGAATCCACGAAGGTAACCGTAGTAATGGTTCGCAACTTCAGGGTTTCCGGTAAGTGAGAAGTCATTGTTGTAATACACAAACTTCGACATGATGATTGTTTCACCAGGCTCATCTACGATACCGTCTTTATCATTATCAATTTCATCGTTAGGATCAGCTTCCGGACCTTGGAAAAAGTCAATACCGACAGCGGGAGGATTAGTTCCGTAGCCATTGTTTCCTTCATCATCAGCATCACCATTAAAGGCCATACCCAAACCAAGTGTAGTATCACAGGCTACATAATCATCGCGGAAGAAACCGATATCAGCATCTACCCACTGTCCGATGAATGTGTTAGTCAATGTTTGGTTAGAACGGTTGATTACAATCTGATCGTAAAAGGTCATGTTGTTCACAGCATTGGCAGTTGTAAATGCAAAAGCCATCATGTGAATCTCTACACCGATAGGCTCACCACCTGTTTCAGTGTGTACATCTCCTTTATCATTAATTACCCACCAAATGGCCTGATCACCACGGATACGCGGATAATCTCCAGCCTTAGGGTCGTATGTGAATTCGTCGTTTCCAGAACCACCTACTTCTACCCATGGGGCGAGATAGATCGTTGAGCCATCGGTAAGCGTAGCTTGAACCTGACCACCGTCAGTATTCAACCACTCGCCTTTGGTACCAGTTGGCCAATCACGCACATTTGGGTATTTGCTCAAATCAACAGAAGAACCTACTGCTGAGAAGTCCGCACGGAACTCATCAATTTCAGCCTTATTGATTTTAAACATGCGGTCAAACTGTGTACATGTTTCTTCCTCTGTTTCGGCAGCCTGGTCTGTCAAAGGCCCGGGCCAGAAGTCAACTCCTGACTGGCGGTATGTTTGAGCAGCTACACGCAGCTGGCCGGCATCATCGATACCTCCAACCCATAGTGAACCGGCGAACAGAGAGTGAAGGTTAGAACCTTTTGGCACTTCATAACGAGGGCTACCTACAAGGTCCCACCACATATCTCCACCATTGTGGAGCAGGGTACGAATATTGTTCACATCCAACTGAGCGGATGCTGTTGGCGGAAGGCATTCAGCAGCAGTCCTGAGTGAAGGGCGCACGCGTGGCTTTACCCCTACCGGCTCACGTGCCGACAGGCTGGCAACCATGCCAAAAAGCACCAACAGGCTTAGGCTGATATTACGCATATATTGCATGATAGTATTTTCTTTTTTGACAATTAAAGTATCCTAAACACTAGAAACTCATGAGAAGTCCTAACTGAATAGTGCGTGGACGAGAGAGATTGAAAGGATTCTGAACACTCACCTGATAAAGGTCATTGAAAGTCTCAGGATTGATCTGGAACTGAATGTCCTGACGGCCAACATCACTGGCGAGGTAACCATCATCATCAGGTAGACCAGTGTACTGGTAGACTCCAAGCACATTGCGTGCATTGAAAATATTGAGAATCGTCAAATAAAAGTTGAAGTCGTAGCGCTTCTTCGACATGTCCTTTTTCGGCCCTTCTGTAAACTTGCCACCACCAAAGGAGAATACTTTGTCGATACGCAAATCTGTACGGAAGTTAGTAGGCAGACGCTTTCCATTCAATGTTCCTGAAAGCACAGAAGAAAGTGGAGTTCCACTTACACGTGATGGAATGGCGAAAGCACTTTGAGAATAAGGAGCACCAGTATTCAAGTTCATGCGGAGGTTAGCACCAAAGTTTGCCAATGGATGCACCACTTTTTTGCCCATCTTGAAAGAAGGCCCCTGACCTGGAGCAAAGCGGTAATCAACTACACCAACAAGTTGGTGACGAATGTCAGCTCCGGAAGAGACAGGCACACGCAATACTCCGATACCTTCAAGGTTATTAGCAAGGTTACGTGCGGCACTCGCTGTACCACCAGTCTCAGTAGCATACTGAAGTGTATAAGAAGCACGCAAAGAAACATTACCTGAACGACGCATGTCATACTGGAATGTAAGACCCTTTGAAGTACCGTAGTCGAGGTTATCCTGTGTATCGTACGTAAATGGATATGCATTTACAAAACGGCGGAAACGCACCATGTTACGCATCTCACGGTAGAATGCAGCAATCGAGAATGCCATCTTCTGCCCTATCTTCTGGCGGAAACCAGCTTCGTAATCAACTGTTATCTCCGGCTTCAAGTTAGGGTTACCTACAGCGATAGTAGGGCGATTCTCAAGGAATGCATACTCTGAAAGCTGCCCGGCAAGTGACGATGCCTGGAAGGCAAGGTTCTGCCCCGGACGCTGTGCAAGCACATCATAGTGGGCAAAGAATACCGCAACATCCGAAATAGGGAAGCTAAACGAGATACGAGGCATGAAAGTCGTCTGGATAGGGTAATCCTGGAATGACTCCGAACCTACTGTATTGTCCTTGATGTGAGGCTGTACTGTACCACCTGGGCTGTTGTTTACAATCGTTTGTGACGAAGTTGGTGCACCATCAGCGTCATACCAGATTTCACCATCACGATATCCTAGGATACGCGTTGGGTTTGCAGCATTATCTACATATGCGGTCCAATCACCATCTACACCACCAGGAAGATCAACTCCCAAATCGCGAGAGGTTTCTGAAGCCTGGAAAGTAGGGAACAATGAATATGGATCGTTCAATACTGGCTGGTTGGCGTCGAAACGGTCAACACGGAAACCAACGTTGAAGATGATGTCTTTGAATTCAAATTTATCCTGAACAAACGCTGCGATATATGTAGGAGAGAATGGATTCATCGGACGGTTGTCTTCATCATCGAAGAATGAATTGTTAGACACACGATCCTGACGTTCGCCCAAGTAATTGAAGCCGTAGTAGTCTACTGGTCCAATACCATCCTGAAGCAGCTCATCAGCAGTAAACATATCAAGGCTATAAGCCTCAGGACCAAACTCATCAATATTGATGAAATCAGCACCATTCGGGTCAAGTCCTAGCTTCTCACGAAGGCGACGGTCAAAGTCAGCCTGCTGATTGAAGTCAATCGAGTTAGGAATATTCACAGTATCCTGGAAAAGTCCTGTTTCTGGATCAAACACATATTGCCACTGACCAGGATCACTTTCGAGGTTATTGGCGAAGTGGAAATTCGTAAGACGACGCATCCAGGTCCAGAGTGAACGAGCATTAAGCTGGTAGAAACGCTCTACACGCTGCTCAAATTCAAATCCTGCACGGATGTTATGGCTTCCAAGTTCGGCAGTAGCCTGACCACTCAGACGGAACTGATCAAATTCGAACTTTTGATAAAAACCAAAGTCCTGACCAATACCTGAATTCAGACCATAAATACTTGGTGGTGATCCACCGTTGCGAATACCTTGTACAAAGGCAAGGTTATTCAGGTTCTGAAGGTTATTGATTGTTGCAGTAGGAGAAAAGATACTCGGAAATGGATTCAAAAGTCCATTCTGAGATACATAATCAAAAATCTGTGTGTTATAGTTAGCGAGGATCGGGTTACGAGTCTCGCTTGCATCAAACTGAAGATTATCAAATCCATAAGCAGCTGTACGCCAGTATGGACGAGAAGAAACCGGATCCTGAGGATCGTCCTGAATCAAATAGAAAGGAACACGATCATATGTGAACTTTCCTACATAACCATAATCGAAGAAACGGTCGAGGTGATCGTTATTCTGCTGAAGGCGAGAATAGCGTGAATAATCACCCTGGATTTGGTAGAAGAAGTTCTTCAAGGTAGCACCTTCGGCGCCTTTGAAGTTCTGCTGAAAACGTAACCATCCACGATATGTCTGTGACTGGAAGTTGTTGTTCGCCTCAGGAGCAAATATTTGATTACGCTGGCTCCATACATCCTGGTCACTTAGCTCAACGTTACCACCAAATTTGATAATGATATTATCGGTTGGTTGGAAATCGAGACGGCCCAGCACTTTACCACGTGCTTCCACGTTTGGCTTTTGTGAATACTGCTCAAGGTCATCGAAAGTGACAAAGTTCGCACGG
>JBGCFB010000316.1:0-17848 GCA_045106685.1 Bacteroidia bacterium
CTTTGATTTTGAAAACGAAATCCTTGCTGGAGCCTGCGTCACGCATGGAGGCGAAGTCATAAGTCCTCGCCTCAAAAAAGCACTTTCTATTTGATTTGATGATTCGGTGATTTGATAATCACCGAAAAATTCCATCAACAAATAAGCTAATCACTAAATCAGCTAATCAAAAAATGGACATACTAATCTCCTGGTTTCTTGATAAAGAAAACCAAGATCTCATATACATCATCATCCTCTCAGTATTTCTGGGGATTGAGGTGATTTCAAATGTTCCGGCTATTCTCCACACACCGCTCATGTCTGGCGCCAATGCTATTCATGGCGTGGTGATCATCGGTGCGATCATCGTGATGGGCCATGCCGACCCCAATAATACGCTCGCTCTTGTGCTAGGCTTTATCGCCGTAGTACTCGGAACACTCAATGTGGTAGGCGGCTTTGTGGTGACTAATCGTATGTTGGAAATGTTTAAAAAGAAAAACTGATGGATGCTATTCTACCAATCTCGTACTTGATCGCATCGATCACGTTTATCCTCGGCCTGAAAATGCTGGGAAGTCCTGAGACGGCGCGAAAGGGAAACCTTATTGCCGCGGCAGGAATGGCGCTGGCGATTGCCGCGACGATTCTATTTCACGAAAACAAAGCAGGTGAAAGCATTGGCAATATTACCTGGATACTCGCAGCGATGGCTGTCGGTACAGCCATCGGCTGGGTGATGGCGATGAAGGTCAAAATGACCGGCATGCCTCAAATGGTGTCTTTCTTTAATGGAATGGGCGGAGCCTGTGCGGCGCTTATTTCACTGATTGAATATAATACACATGGCGGTTCGGAATTTAAAACTGGTTTCCTGATTGTTCTCCTTCTTGGATTGATCATCGGTAGTGTTTCTTTTAGCGGCTCTATGGTTGCTTATGGAAAGCTGGAAGGAAAGGTTAAAGACTTGAATATCAATATGATGCCGATCATTAATGGCGCGATGTTCTTCCTCGTATTTGGTCTGGCTGCCTACGGTGTTATCAATCCTGATGCGCTTCACGGAGGATTGATGTGGGGCCTATTGGGCATTTCACTTGTCTATGGAATCTTGTTCGTAATGCCGATCGGCGGAGCGGATATGCCTGTGGTAATTTCCTTACTAAACTCCTTTACCGGTGTTGCGGCTGCTTTTGGAGGCTTCCTATATGAGAACCCTGTTATGTTGACGGGCGGTATTCTCGTCGGTTCTGCCGGAACGATTCTCACGGTGTTGATGTGTAAGGCGATGAACCGCTCACTACTGAATGTGATTATCGGTTCGTTTAGTGCCAAAGGTGGTGGTAGTGGCGCAGATGGAGGAGAAAAAACGGTAAAGGAAATAACACTCTCCGATGCCGCAATCCTCTGTGCCTATGCGCAGAAAGTAGTGATCGTTCCAGGATATGGTCTTGCGGTAGCGCAGGCTCAGCATACGTGTCATGAATTTGAAAAACTCCTCACTGAAAAAGGCGTGGATGTAAGCTTCGCGATTCACCCTGTTGCGGGGCGTATGCCTGGCCATATGAATGTACTGCTTGCTGAGGCTGATGTTTCTTATGACAAAATGCACGAATTAGAAGAAGCCAACGACGGTATCGCCAACGCGGATGTGGCCATCGTGGTAGGAGCGAATGATGTGGTAAACCCAGCGGCTGAAGACGATCCTTCCAGCACCATCTATGGCATGCCGATCATTCAGGTTCACAAGTCCAAGCAGGTTATCGTGATGAAGCGAAGTATGGGAAAAGGCTACGCAGGCATCGAAAACAACCTCTTTTTTGCAAAAAACACTTCCATGCTTTTTGGTGATGCAAAGAAGTCGCTTTCGGCTTTGGTCGGTGAATTGAGAGGATTGTAGGAAGGCTGCTGGCTATCGGCTACTGGCTTCTGGCCCGAACCGGATTACTTGGATTACTAACCTCTGTCAGTGCTTTAACCATAATGCTGACGCACTGAAAGAAGTAGTGTAACCGGTTTTGAATTCGCTTTTAACAAAATGAAAAAACGCTACTCGCCAAATTGACGAGTAGCGTTTTTTTTAGCGCTTGAAACTACTTCATGAAGCTTTAGCGCCTAATACTATCACTATTGCTTGGTCTTTTAAGGCCAAGCTCCTAGATATTCATTGCTTTCAATGTATCGACAACTTCGCGAACAGCCTTCGCTGAACCGTGCATCAATGCCAACTCATCGTCATTCAGCTTAAGTTCGATCACTTCTTCAATTCCGTTGCGACCCAGCTTAACCGGAGCACCGATGAAGAGGTCATCAATACCGTACTGACCAGTAAGATGTGTACATACCGGGAAGATACGCTTGGAGTCTTTTAGGATAGCCTCAACCATTTGTGCTGCTGAAGCACCAGGAGCATACCAGCCGGAAGTTCCGAGAAGGTTTACAATTTCGCCACCTCCTTTTTTCGTGCGCTGGACAATACGGTCAATTGTAGCATCGTCAAGGAATTCCGTTACAGGAATACCACCAACTGTCGTATAGCGCGGTAGAGGCACCATTGTGTCACCATGACCACCCAAGAGAAGTGCTTGAATATCCTTTGGCGAGCAGTTTAGTTCAAGTGCAAGAAATGAACGGTAGCGAGCAGTATCCAGAATACCAGCCATTCCCATCACCTTCGATGAAGGAAGATTTGCAGAAATGTATGCCTGATAGGTCATAACGTCCAATGGATTGGACACTACGATGATAATCGCATCAGGTGACTGAGCAACAACCTGCTCAGTAACTGTCTTAACGATTTTTGCGTTTGTTGCAATAAGGTCATCACGACTCATTCCAGGCTTACGAGGAATACCTGATGTAATTACTACCACATCAGACCCTGCGGTCTTGGAATAATCGTTTGTAGAGCCTGTAATGCGTGTATCGAAGTAATTTACAGGAGAAGTTTCCCACTGATCCAGTGCTTTTCCTTCTGCAAAGTTTGGCTTAATGTCCACCAAAACGACTTCGTTGGTTACTTCGTAACGTGCAACATTCTCTGCACAGGTTGCACCAACATTACCTGCACCGACTACTGTGACTTTTCCCATTTTTGTCTAATTTTAAATTTTGTAAGGAATTGGTTCGTTATTTGAGCTGATCGCAAAACTACAGCGCAAGATAGCCTTTTCCAACCATCAGTTTAACCTTCTTTCCTCTTGTAATGAAAACAGCCATAACACTATTGACCCTGATCTTCGCATTTAGCTTCTCTGCCAGCATACACGCTCAGGACAAAGCCGAATTGAAGTTCTGGAAAAATAAGGCAAAAGCCTACAAAAAGAACCCGCTTTCATTGAAAGCTGAATTTGAAAATTATCAGAACCAGATCAAAGACCTCAAGCGTCGTAATAAAGAAATGGCAGAGCGCCTTTCTGACCTTGAAGGAGGAGCACCGACAGCAGGACCAGGTAAAAGCCTTACCGACAGCCTTCGCTGGAATTTGCTCCAAAAAGAAAAAGAACTACAAACAGCAAAGCAGGACTACGCAAAGCTCGAAACAGCTTTTCGTTCTGTGAAGCGAACCAATGATATGGGAATCCGTCCAGGACTCATATATGGTGTTCAGATTGGAGCATTCGTTTATCACCAAATGGATAATGTTCCTACTGATGCAAATGACGTAATCGAAGAAAAATCCGACGGATTCAACAAATATGTTATCGGAAACTTCCGAACTTATGATGAAGCTCAGGGATTTCGGAATGAATTGCGTAAAATTGGACTGAAAGACGCCTGGATTGTTCCATATCTCGACGGAGTACGTGTTACTATGGACGAAGCCAAGCAGTATCTCCAAAAACAAGGAAATTTTTAATATCAATCATGCCTAAAGTACCCAACATACAATCTGTCATTCCAGGTTTGTTGGTCAGTGTATGGCATGTAACTGAAGATGAAGACTTCTTCCGTGAAAAGCTCACCCTTTTTGAGGGTGAGCTTAACACAATTAGTAACTATCTTCATCCGGAACGCAGGCTTCTTTGGCTTGCAAGTCGATACTGCCTCAAAGAGATGCTCAATCTTGATAGTAGCAAAGCTCATGTAGAATCGCTTTCGATGGAGTCCGGAGCGCCTTTCCTATCAGATAATTCTTTTAAAATATCCTTCTCTCATTCCCATAGATTCGCTGCAGCGATCGCTTCTCCTACACATAAAGTGAGTGTGGACTTGGAAGACGCTCATAAAGACCGCAACCTTGAAGTGGCTCGCCGCTTTATGAATACTCAGGAGCATGAGAAATGGGCATTAATAGGTACCAAAGAATTGTACCTTGCAATATTCAGTGCGAAGGAATGCCTTATCAAGATGGTGGGCAAAAAAACCAGCATGCGTGATCATATTCATATCAGTTTTGATAATTTTGATGGTAAGCGGAACGGAACACTGTACGGCACCGTACAAAAGGCCGACATTGTTCAGCACTATGAAGTACACTATCATATTAATCCCGACTTTGTGCTTACTTACGCTACTCACATCGTGCAGCCAAACATCTCAGGAGAGTTCGACCCGGCCCCTCGTGCGATCCATTGACGGCGGCGGTTTACACAGAGCTATTCGGGAAAGTAAGCGTCCTTACATACTGGTTAACTTCTGGGCGACCTTCTGCAAGCCTTGCCTTGCTGAAATTCCAGATCTTATTTCTGTTAACAGAGATTCCACCTTGGGGGTGGAAGTCCTGTTAGTATCCATTGATGATATTGAAAAAGAAATGGTTCCAGGACTAGGCGATCATCTACAACAATTAGGAGTCGATTTCGAAAGTCTCCATATCAATACAGAAGATGCCTTTCGTTTTATTGAAGGGCATTATCCAGGATGGAATAGCACTATTCCACTGAACTTTGTATTCAGTCAAGACGGGCGCCTCATTGCCCAAACAGGTCTTACAGATCATTCAGAAGTCATGATGATTGTGAATCATGACAAGCGGTTTAATTGATGTCTGGCTTTTGACCAGACTATAGATACAAATCAAACGTCACACTCAAGTTCCCCTCCGTATCCTTAAGCGCAATCGGTCGGATACGATATGCTGCTTTTTCATCAGAAGCCCAAGGGTCCTTTTCAATGTGTGGATCGCCTTTGAAATACAACTGAGAAACAAGCTCACGCTGACCAGGTGCTGTCACTCTAAAGTGAATATGCGCTGGACGATACAAGGCACCGTTTAAGTACTTTCCAGGCAAAATCGTCTTAAAAGCATACTGCCCGTCCTCATCAGTAAGCGCCATAGCGCGATGATCAAAACGATCTGTTTCGTTATCATATCGTCCCTGCGTATCGCAATGCCAAATTTCGACCTTGGCACCCTTCACAGGCGATTTACAATCTTGTCCATAAACAGTACCGCTTAACTCGATCCGATTACCTGGAAGTTCATCCCAGGTAAGATCATGGCGTTGAGGAGCATTTTTTCTAAAAAATGGCCCGAGTATATCATTGGTGGTCCGACAATCACCTTCAAAATTCCCTTTTGAAGTGGGCACAGCTTTTCCAAAGACCGAGACAGAAAGTGCTGCAAGTCCAGCATGCTGAAGAAATTCGAAGCGATTCATATAATTAAGTATTTATCTAAAGACGAATAAAATAGCATAATTGATGCTTTTATCTTTTTTTTCAAAATATCTGTAACAAAGCAAAAGGTCGGTCGTCTCCCTTCCGAAGCTCATCTGGCCAGGTGATCATTTTAGTCAAACAGCTTTCAAACAAGCATAAAAACTCAACATCATCATGAAGTCAATTATCATTGCAATTGCGGCCCTCGTTTTTTCCGTCGGGGTATTTGCGCAAAATATTATCGACAATCAATTCTCCAACTACGAAGCATCCGAAAATTTTGGCAACGTTCATGTTTCAAGTAAGATGTTTCAGCTAGCTGCTTACATTGAAAATGAAGATCAAAGCGAAGATTTGGAAGAACTCAAAGAATTTGCCGCTACGATCAATGAATTCAATATGCTCCTTGGGCATGAGCTCAAAAATCTGGATTCAGAATTCAAAATAGCGAAGGCGAAAGCAGCAAAAGGTTACGAAGAACTGATGAGTGTAGATGAAGAAGAGGGTAGCTTTGTTTTTTATATAAGAGAAGCTAATGGCCTTGTCAGTGAGATGGTTATGATAGGAAGTGTAGAGAATACGCTCATTATTGCCTCCGTTACTGGTGCAATGGAATTGAGTAAGCTTGGCAAATTTTCCAAAAAGCTAGGTGGAAATGGTTTTGAAAATATGGGTAAACTTTTTGATAATGGAGTTCAGGATATGAGAGTATTTCCTAACCCTTCAAAGACCAATAGCACCATAACAGTGGAAGTGCCAGACGAGATGCAGCAAGGAAAAGTGACGCTCCGTGATATGAATGGCAGAGAATTGAAGACCAATGAAATGAATGGAAAGACCATTCAGCTCACAACCGAAGGCCTGAAGCCTGGCACCTATATTATCGAAATCAAAAACGATAAAGCCAGCATCAAGCAAAAAGTTGTTCTTCAATAGACGATTGCCACGTTTTGTAGGGTCGTTTTGCAAAACGATCCTACGATAAGAACCAAACGTGATGATCTCTTACAAACAACTACCCACTCTGTGACTCCTGAACAATTCAAACACCGTGTCCTTCCGCTGAAAAACAAACTCTTCCGTTTTTCAATGGCATTTCTCAAGCATGAGGAAGAAGCGCGTGATGTAGTTCAGGATGTCATGCTAAAATGCTGGGAAGCTTTACAGACCAGCAAAAAAATAGACAACCTGGAAGCTTGGTGCATGACGCTTACGCGCAACAAGTCACTTGACTTGATCAAGAAAAAAGGTAGAAACCATGACGAGCTGACTCAGCACTACGAACTAAGCAGTTCACTTGCGAGCCCTTTGGAACAAACTGAAAGCCGCGA
Organism: Bacteroidia bacterium; assembly: GCA_045106685.1. GTDB lineage: Bacteria > Bacteroidota > Bacteroidia > J057 > J057 > JAUIGE01. The sequence continues at coordinate 6,918 of JBGCFB010000316.1, forward strand.
AATCATGCAAAATCTACATGCCTTGATCCAGGCCTTGCCAAACCAACAGAAGACAGCAATCCTCCTGCGAGACGTGGAAGGAAACAGCTACAAAGAAGTTGCTGACATCATGAAAATCGATATTAATCATGTGAAGGTGCTGATTCACAGAGGAAGAACCAGTCTACGGAATCAACTCAAAAGCGTAATCAATTATGGAATCAACTAAGCTACAAAACCTCGCCGCCAAGTTTTGGCAAGGAATCTGCTCGGAAGAGGAGGAGAATCAGCTACGTGAAGCCATTCGCTTCGGGAAAGTACCAGCTGGACTAGAAGACCTCGAAGCCTATTTCCAAGGCCTTGAGTCAGTACGCACTGAAGAAACTCTGGGAGACGATTTTGATCAGGCGATTCTCGCGTCAATTTCAAAGCCGCAAAAAACCAAAACCAAGGTTAGGCCGATGTTCCTTATGCGGATTGCAGCTACAGCAGCACTGTTTATTGCGCTGGGTTTTGGGGCAAATAGCCTGGGGCTTTTCGCTCCGGCTGAAGCATCAAGCCCTGTGCATGTTTCAGATACCTACCAGGATCCAGGCAAAGCTTTTAGTCAGGTTAAGCTCGCGCTTTATAAGATGTCAACGAATCTCAATAAAGGCTTACAACCAGCATTCAAGCTCAGCGAATTTCATAAAAACACAAAACGACTCAATAAATAATCAAAATGAAACGAATAACCCTACTCATGTTGTCCATCGTTCTACTTTGTGTAGGATCAGGATTACGTGCCCAAAATGCCATTGATACCTACTTCGAAAAGTATAACGACGATGACCGATTTACACGTGTGAGTGTTTCTTCTCGCATGTTCGGCTTGTTTGTAAACTTCGAAATGGATGATCCTGATGAGCAAGAATTGGTTGAGACCATTTCTAAGCTTAAAGGCCTCAAAATGCTTATCGGAGAAAATGTAACCGATGCGAAAAGTATCTACAAGGAAGCTTCAAAGCTCCCGGAAGGCAAAATGGAGGAGCTTATGTCAGTAAAGAATAAAGACAATGAGTTCCGCTTCTATATCACCGAAACAAACGGAATCATCTCAGAACTACTCATGGTAGGATATGAAGACAATCAGCTCTTTATTCTGAGTGTAGTAGGAGAAATTGACCTGCGCCAACTTTCTGCGCTTAGCCAGAAGATGGACCTTGACGGATTTGAACACCTTAAAAACATTTCCCACTAATGAAAAAAGTCATCATCACTATAATGCTCGTGCTTGCTTCTATGGCAGCATTTGGGCAAAGCAATACAGTACTGGAGTTTGAAAAGAACGCCAAGGGCATGAAGCTCTTTATGTACCAAAGTGTAATTCGCATGCTGAATCGCGACAAGAACCCTGATTTCAATATGCTGATCCGCGACCTGGATCACCTGCGTTTTGTTATGACGGATTCTGTAGGCGAAAGCTCAGCCAATATTTTCAAGAAACTAGATGGCGGTATTCGTGCTGAAGGTTTTGAGGAAATCATGGCCGTAGATAATAAAGATTATAAGTGCCATGTATTCGAAATGGAATCCGACGGTGGAGAATCGACATGGGTAGCTGCAATCTTTATGGAAGGGCGCGCAGGCGTTATCGAAATGCAAGGTTCACTAGACCTAAAATACCTCAGCGCTTTATCAAGCCTGAACATGGAAAAACTGAACACGATGTTACCGATAGAGCAACAATTTTCCAGAGATAAAGATTGATTTTAGTGTAAGAAAGTCAGTCGAAAATCTACTTATGTATTGTACTTTTTAGGAAAACATTAAGACGTGTTTTAGCGAGCGGGATACTAACCATGTCTCGCTCGTATTTTTTCCTAAGCATCTCATAATCAACACTATATGCATGTTCTGCAAACCCTGAATCTTCACAAGCAGTATTCGCGTGTGACAGCAGTCAATAAACTGAATCTCGAAATAAAACGAGGTTCAGTATTTGGTCTTTTGGGACCAAACGGAAGTGGTAAAACGACTACCTTAGGAATGATCCTCGGCGTGACCACACCTACCGATGGAGAGTTTAAGTGGTTTGAAGAAAAAGGGAATCATCATCATCGAAAACGAATTGGGGCTATACTTGAAAAGCCTAATTTTTATCCTTCTTTTACCGCTTACACAAATCTAAAAACTGTGTGTAAGATTAAAGATGTGCCGGAGAAAAGAATCGATGAGGTCCTGGAACAAGTAGGCTTATTGGAACGAAAAGACGACCCCTTTAAAACCTACTCGCTAGGCATGAAGCAGCGCCTTGCTATCGGCTCTGCCCTACTCGCCAACCCCGACGTCCTTATTCTCGATGAGCCGACCAATGGCCTTGACCCGCAAGGGATCGCAGAGATTCGCCAGCTCATTATTGACATTGCTCAGTCGGACAAAACGATCATACTGGCAAGTCACCTCCTCGATGAAGTTCAGAAAGTCTGCACAGACTTTGCTGTTCTGAAAACAGGGAACCTGATCTATACCGGAAAGGTCGATGAAGGATTTGGAAACGAAACTATCCTGGAAGTCGGATCAGACGATTTGGAGACACTTGCTGAAGCCGTGCAACAATACCCGCACTACCAGCAACATCGCCTGCTCAAAGACAGGCTGGAAATAACCTGCTCGATGGATGCTGGTACCGCTTCGCTCAATCAATTTCTAGCTGAGCGCAGCATCTATGCAAACCATCTATTTTTTGTTAAGAAAAACCTCGAACAACAGTTCCTCGAAATCCTCTCTCAGCATGCTTAAGCTTATCTCATTAGAGTTCTACAAGCTCCGCAATACGCGCTATTTCTGGATACTTTCCGGACTGTTTGTGGTACTCCTTATCGCTGTCCCTGTCGGTGTCCACGAGTTTATGGACTATCTGACCTCCAAGGGAGAAAACATCTTTGACTTGCCCGTCAAGCCCAATGAAATTCCGCTATTCGACTTTGTCGATATATGGCAAAACTTCACCTGGATGTATCGCTTCTTTTCACTATTTCTAGGCTATACAGTGATCATTTCAATATGCAATGAATATAGTTACGGGACGGTTAAACAAAACGTAATAGATGGCCTTAGTAGGGTGCAGTTCCTCATGAGTAAAGTCGGCTTTATCGTCGCGCTTTCGCTTACAATGACGCTGATCGCAACTCTGGTACTATTATGTCTGGGCTTTCTGTGGTCCCCCGTTCAGGGCATGTCCTTTATCACTCATAACATTGAGTTTATGGGAGCCTATTTCCTCCACCTGGTGGGCTTTCAGCTGTTTTGTATGACCATGGCTTTCCTTATCAAACGCTCAGGAATTGTCATTGCCATCATGACTTTCTATATCTACATGGTGGAAAGCATTGGAGCAGCGATTATCGAATTTGCGCTTGAAAGACCTTTTTTAGCGAATCTGCTTCCCGTTCGTGCTTTGGGTAAAATCATTCCCAATCCTTTTGGAAAATATATGCTCCTTGAAGCACAGGATTATATCGGCTGGGGCGATTTAGGAATCCTACTCCTCTATATTGGCATCTTTGCCGGCTTGTCATATTGGCTTGTAAACAAGCGCGATTTACGATAGTAGTCTGGGAAATAACATATATAAAGAAGCGCCTTTGCAGTAGATGCAACGGCGCTTTTTTGGTCCATAAGCCAAAGGTATTATCCTAACCCCACATCCAACATCATCATGACAATAAAGCCGCCTATAAAACCCAGCGTAGCAAGGTCGGTGTACTTGTCAAGTTGGGTTTCAGGAATCACTTCCTCTACGACTACATAGATCATCGCTCCAGCTGCAAAAGCAAGCGCATAAGGCAAAATAGGCGTGATTTGAATAACTAACAATGCTCCAAGCACACCCGCTATCGGTTCTACGACAGCTGAAAGTTGGCCATACCAGAAGCTCCTAAAACGAGAGACGCCATTGCGGCGAAGCGGCATCGATACGGCAAAGCCTTCTGGGAAATTCTGAATACCGATTCCTATAGCGAGCGCAACTGCTCCTCCTATCGATGCTTCAGGAATCCCTGCCGCAACTCCTCCAAACAAAACTCCGACAGCAAGTCCTTCAGGAATATTGTGAAGCGTTATTGCGAGAAAAAGGAGCGTTGTTCGCTTCCAATCTGTCTCAGGCCCTTCAGCTTGATCTTTAGCAAAATTGATATGGAGGTGAGGAACAAATTTGTCCAAACTAAATAGAAACAATGCTCCTAATAAAAAGCCAACGGCTGCTGGAACAGCCTTGAGCATCCCATCGCCAGGGCTCATTTCAATCGCAGGAGACAATAAGGACCAATAACTTGCTGCAACCATCACTCCACCCGTAAAGCCAAGCATCGTATCAAACAAGGCCCGCTTCATCGTTTTGAACAAAAACACCAGCGCTGCACCTGCCGCTGTAAGTCCCCATGTAAAGAGCGTGGCAATAAGAGCAGCCAGTACGGGGTCTATGCTTTCAAAATAGGCTAATATCGCGTCCATATTGGTTGATTTAGCCGGCAAAAATATAGATTAATAATGAGTTCTGTAACTTTCGGCTATGGATCATATCAGTAAGCATACCATCAACTTTATACAAGCACTCGCCAAGAACAATAACCGTAAGTGGTTTCAAGCTAATAAAGCCGACTATGAGCGTTCGCTGGAAGAGGTGCGAGCATTTGGTGATGAGATAATCGCGGAAGTGAGCACATTTGATATGATCGATACGCCTTCAGGAAAAAAGAGCATATATAGAATATACCGTGATGTTCGTTTTTCTAAAAACAAAGTACCGTACAAAACACACTGGGCAGGAAGCCTTAAGCGTTCAGGCGCAAGTCGCCGTGGAGGCATGTATTACCACCTCGAACCTGGCAATAGCTTTGTTGCTGGTGGCTTTTGGGCGCCGCACAAGGACGACTTACTGCTGATCAGAAAGCAGATTGAAGCTGATGCTGACCCATTGCGAAAAGTACTAAGTAGCAAAGGATTTAAAGACAACTTTGGCGAGCTTCAAGGTGAGCAGTTAAAGACGTCTCCCAAAGGTTTTGATAAGGAGCATAAGAATATCGACCTACTTCGCTTTAAGCAGTTTTTATGCTATAAAAAATTCTCTGACAAAGAAATGATGAGTCCCGGTTTTGTCAATAAAGTGGCCGCAGCCTTTGAGGCGATGCTCCCTTTTCTGGATGTGATGACAGAATACCTCACCACGGACCTCAATGGCGTGTCAACAATAGAAGAAGCATGATCAAACAAGTATGGATAAACCCTGACTGATGATTGCCTTAAGCTCAGATTCCTCAGGGCTTAGCTTTCCTACAATATTTAATCCACTAAAAAAGGTAAACAGGTAGGCTGCAATCGCCTTTGAATCGAGGTCATTTTTAAACTCGCCTTTTTCTTTCCCTTTTTCAATCATGTCTTGAAAAAGCTGCTCAAAACCCTTGCGGTTGCTGCTTAGGATTTGAAACATCTGTATATCATTTGGCAAAAATTCAGAGGTGCAGTTTACAACAAGACAGCCTTTTTTCATTCCATCTTCAAAAACAGCCTTGGCTCCATTGAAAAAAAGCAGTGCTAGCCCTTCCTTCACTGAATTTTGTGATTTAAAAAAAGCCTCTACTTTTTCCTTATTTTCATTGCGGTAATGTTCAAACGCTTTTTCGAATAGTGCGCGTTTATTCCCGAATGTAGCATAAAGGCTACCACGATTTACGCCCAAGTCTTTCACCAATGCATCCATCGACGTAGCATGATATCCTTGTCTCCAAAAAAGGATCAAGGCTTTTTGCAAGACAGCTTGTTCGTCAAATTCTTTGGTACGTGGCATGGAGTAAAAATACAGATTTTAGCGAAATGCCACGAATACCTAGTCAAAACTATGTATTCGCGGCACGCTTTTAATAACAGCTAACTAGCATTACACCTGCGACATACCTCCATCTACCGGAATCTCCGCTCCAGTAATATAAGAGGCATCATCCGAAGCCAGGAATAACGCAGTCGTGGCGATCTCATCAGCCTCACCAAAACGGCCGAGAGGGACAGCGTTCGGAAGGTTTTCAGCCATCTCATTGATTTGCTCCTGAGGAGCATTATGCTTCCCGTAAATCGGCGTATCGATAGGGCCTGGCGCAATCGAATTAACTCTGATTTTCTGACTTCCAAGTTCTGCTGCAAGCACACGCGTTACTGAGCGCAAAGCTGCCTTACTGGAAGCATATGTAGCCATTGCCGGAAATCCCTTTACATTGACTACCGAAGTGTTGAAAATTATAGAACCTCCTTTATTAAGGTGCGGAAGCGCTGCATTTACAGTAAAGACAGGCCCTTTTACATTGATATCATATACCTCGTCAAAAATCGCTTCAGTCAAATGACCAAGCGGTTCTACTCTAAATACACCCGCATTCAGGAACAAAACGTCAACCTTTCCATATGTGTCGACAGTTTTCTGAATCAATGCCTGACTATCTGCAGTACTGGAAGCTTCTGCTTTTACGAGTTCAAAATCGCCTTCAAGTTCCCCTTTCAAAGCATCAAGTTTTTCTTGTGAGCGCCCTGTCAATACTACCTTGGCGCCTTCTTTCAAAAAACGTTTTGCAGTAGCTAAACCTATACCGCTGGTAGCTCCTGTTACGATGGCCACCTTGTCTTGTAATTTACCCATGATGATGTATGATATTTATTTTGGAATGAATGTTCAAAAATCAATAACAGAACGAACGTTCCAGTATAAGGTTTCATCTTTTTTCGAAAAAAGTCATTCCTCACACTGACTATATGCATGAGGGCATTCCATAAAAAAAGGAACCTTTGGAATGTAATACAGGTGCAGCCTTTCAAGGCCACTGTTCTTTCAGATTAAGTGTGAGCGGATCCTTTTTTAAGGACTACTAACTATCCGTTAGTGAATACGAATTCTATTCGTAGCGGCCTGTGAGAGCAGGCCGTTTTTTTATTTTAGGAACTGTGTAACCGAAAGGCTGCTTAGCATTTCCACAACAGGAATATTATGGTTATTTTGCAGCTGATTTAGGAACGACGAAATCATAAGTTGTTAATCTTAGCATGATAAGACAAATTATTTTTGAGCCGTTCCTTAGGAAGTCTTAATCCTTATATGGAAGATACTCAACAGAACGAACACAACAGTGGCAATATCGTCACACGGCTTATTGAGGATGAAATGAAGAATGCCTACATCGATTATTCGATGTCGGTTATTGTTTCAAGAGCGTTGCCAGATGTGCGCGACGGCCTCAAACCTGTTCACCGCCGGGTATTGTATGGCATGTCAGACCTCGGTCTTGCCAGCAATCGCCCCCACAAAAAATCGGCTCGTATAGTCGGGGAAGTTTTGGGAAAATATCACCCTCACGGTGATAGTGCGGTGTATGATACGATGGTACGTATGGCTCAGGAATGGTCCTTACGCTATCCATTAGTAGATGGACAGGGTAACTTCGGCTCCATTGACGGGGATAATCCTGCGGCTATGCGTTATACGGAGGCCCGTTTCAGGAAAATCGCCGAAGAAATGCTGGCCGACCTGGACAAGAATACCGTCGATTTTCGAAATAACTTCGACGACTCTCTTCAAGAGCCTACAGTCCTTCCGGCACAGATTCCCAACCTTCTCGTAAATGGGTCAAGTGGGATCGCAGTTGGTATGGCGACCAATATGCCGCCGCATAACCTTTCCGAGATCGTGGATGGCATAACAGCCTATATCGACAATCCTGAAATTGAGATTAGCGAAATCATGGACTATGTCCATGGTCCTGATTTCCCTACAGGTGGCATCATTTATGGCCGTTCGGGTATCCAGGAAGCATTTCATACAGGACGTGGTCGTGTTGTAATCCGTGCTAAAGCGGAAATCGAGACCACTAAAAATGATCGTGAGCAGATCGTCATTACTGAAATTCCTTATCAACTAAATAAGTCTCGTCTTATTCAGCAGATCAACCAGTTGATTATCGATAAGCGAGTAGAGGGTGTTGCTGCATTCGATGATTTCTCAGACCGTAACGGTATGCGAATCGTAATCGAAGCAAAGCGCGATGCAAGTGCTCACGTTATTCTGAATAAACTATACCGACATACTCCGCTACAGTCTTCATTTAGTATTAATAATGTTGCACTGGTAAAAGGGCGCCCTTATACCTTGAATATCAAGGACATGATGCGCCACTTTGTGGACCATCGTCATGAGGTAGTGGTACGTCGCACACAGTATGAGCTAGACGATGCACAAAAACGTGCTCACATCCTTGAAGGCTTACTGATCGCGCTTGATAATCTCGATGAGGTAATTTCTATCATTCGTGGATCACGTACCGTAGATGAAGCTCGTAGCAGTTTGATTGAGAAATTTGGTTTATCTGATCTTCAGGTAAAGGCCATTCTTGACATGCGTCTTCAAAAGCTTACCGGACTCGAGAGAGAGAAGATACAGGAGCAGTACGCAGAATTGATGGAGCGTATTACATATTATCGTCGTGTGCTCGCAGAAGAAGACTTGCGGATGCAGATCATCAAAGATGAACTCGCTATCGTAAAGGAAAAATTCGGTGATGAGCGTCGCACTGCGATTACGCATGCTGAAGGAGAGATTCGCATGGAGGACCTCCTGGAGAATAAGGAGATGATCGTTACGATCTCACATCAGGGTTATATCAAGCGTACCGAGGGAAGCGAGTATCGCGTTCAGGGACGTGGTGGTACTGGTTTCAAAGGGGCAGGCACAAAAGACAAAGATTTCGTTGAGCATATTTTTTCAGCCATGACGCATAACTATTTGCTCATGTTCACTGAAAAAGGACGTTGTTACTGGCAGCGTATTTGGGATATTCCTAAAGGCCCTCGTCAGTTTAAAGGAAGAGCGATTCAGAATCTTGTCAAAATCGACCCGGATGATAAGGTAAAAGCCTACATCACCGTGGAAGACCTTCAGGATGAAGAGTTCCTCGACAGCCACTTTATCGTCATGGCAACACGCCGTGGTCAGATCAAGAAGACTTCTTTACGTGCGTATAGTCGCGTACGCTCCAATGGTATCAATGCTATTGTCATCAAGGAAGACGATGAACTGCTTGAGGTAAAACTCACAGACGGAAATAGCCAGATTGTTCTCGGCACGCGTCGTGGAATGGCGATTCGTTTTAAAGAAAAAGATGTTCGTGAAATGGGCCGAATGGCTTCTGGAGTTCGTGGCGTAAGACTCGCAGCCGAAAACGACGAAGTCGTAGGCATGGTCGTAGCCCCAACTGAGGAAATCAACATTTTGGTGGTTTCGGAAAAAGGTTATGGAAAGCAAACTCCACTAACTGAGTATCGCGTCATCAATCGTGGCGGAAAGGGTGTAAAAACGCTCAATGTCTCTGACAAAACCGGCCAGGTCCTCGCGATTAAGCAGGCTAACTCCGATGATGATCTTATGATTATCACTCGTAACGGAATTACCATTCGTCTGGGCGTGAGCTCAATTAGCCAGCTAGGAAGAAACACTCAGGGAGTTCGACTTATCCGTCTTAAAGGGAAGGATGAAATCGCATCTGTGGCCCGCGTAGCGGAGCAGGATGATGAGGAAATCAACGCAGAAGGCGAAGAAAATTTAGATAACGATTCACAGGTTCATACAGAAAGTGAAGGTACGGACGTTGAAGTGACGACAGAAGAATAGTACGTCAAATACATAACCATATGTACTCAACCACACATCACCTTTACAATAACAAGCACACTATACAAAGCAAAAACATGAAACGCATTGTTTTTATTAGTCTAGCCCTCATATGGGCAAGCATTTCTTTCGCTCAGGACAGCAAGGTAACTTCTGGTATTATGAATATCCAGACTGCTAACGAACTTCCAGGCGCAGCTCAGAAAGCAGAGCTTTTTAAAAAGGGAGTTGGCAAAATCCTTACAGGCATGGAAAATGGGCCAATTAACCCAAAGAAGCTACCTAAGGCATACGCTAGTCTTGCTACAGGTTACTTCGCGCTCTTGAACGATAGTATTTATCTATCCGAAAATCCAGACTTGCACTTCAAGTGTTTGGAAGCAGTAAAAAAAGCTAAAGAACTTGATGTAAAAGGAAGATACACAAAAGGTCCTTTTGTGTTTATTGAAACGAATCTTCCATTTTCTGTATTCAACTATGGAACTTCATTCTATAATACTGGAGATTATGGTAAAGCACTACCGTATATGAAGGTAGCATCAGAGCTAGCTCCAGACAACATGAGCTTTAACATGCTTCATGGCTACGCGCTTCTCAATACGAATGATACAGCGGCTGCTATTCCTGCATTACAGAAAACTATTGATCTCTGGAATTCCACTGAAGAAACTGAAAGAGATTCTGGAATGAAGAAGAATGTTCTCACAACGAATATTATCCTTGCTACTGTTCATAACACCTTCAGTAAAGATCCTGGTAAAGCTTTAGAAGTATTGGCAAAGGCGCGTAAGGAATATCCTACAAACGCCAACCTACGCAAAACAGAACTTGGTATTTATCAGCAAAACCCTCAGCTATTTGAAGAAGCTCGCGCAAAGTTCGATGCAGCGATGAAAGCTGACCCAAGCGATAACATCGTAAAGCTAGCTTATGCTTCACTGCTTACACAGAATGGTGACAAGGATAAAGGCATAGATCTATACAATGAAGTATTAAAAACCGATCCAAACAACTACCAGGCAAATGTGAATGTAGGTGCATTCTACATCAATGAAGCGGTAGCTGCTAAAGGAGAATATGACGACACTCCTTCCAGCGAAGAATCAAAGCTTGAAACGCTTGAGGAAAAAATCTATGATAACCTCCGCAAGGCATACCCATTCATGGTTAAGTCACATGAAGCTCAGCCTGAAAATGCTGAATGGCTGCAGCAGCTAGTATCTATCTCCACAACTATCGAGGAGTTACTTCCTGATGCTAGAAAGTG
>JBGCFB010000317.1:0-3297 GCA_045106685.1 Bacteroidia bacterium
GTTTCGTCTCCGAAAAAGAATTCTTTTGTTGCTTGTATCTCCATGATTGTTAAAAATTATTTCTGTAAAAACATATGAACCGGGCCTTCCCAGCGAATGGTATTTCCCTCCCATTCAAGTTCATGATTGGTTGCAATATTATGGTCTCTATTTGAGACAATGAAGCTCCAGGTATTACCGTTTTTTTCTTCTATGCTAAAGAAAGAATAGGCGTCTATATGGCTATTTAGGGTGATTGTTTTTATTTGTGAAAAAGGCACGGTGCCTAATTCAGACACAGGGTCGTAGTTTCCATGCGGCTCAATAACACTTAGAAAAAATGCATTCTTGGCATTAGTTTTTTTGTGAATCAATATCGCGTCACGGCGAATATTGAAATTGGGGTCATTGGCTCCAGCGCGTGCCATTATCGCCTGATCTCCTTCCTCGGATATGCTGGTAAGGGAGTAAAACTTCCGATCATTGAACCAGCCGAAGCGAAGGTTATTATTATCAAGTTCTCCTGTAGCCTCCTGATATACATGCTGGTAACCATGCTTCTCTCCCATCACTTGTGGTGGAGTCAAAATCGCTGGCTCAAAACTGGTGTTCAGCACCTGAGCGCCATATTGATATGGCATTTCATAATCATGTGCCTCTTCTGACCATGCGGCCATAAGGTCGATAACGACCGGCTTATTCATGCTAGGAGATTTCCACAGCAGCAAGGTACGATCCATGCGAACGCCTGGATAGGCATTTGTGTCACTGGCGCCTGCTGCAACAAGGTTGCCTGCTATCGTAGCGAAGAATCTTGCATCGGAATGCTTTTTATTTGCGTTGCGATATTTCCCTTTAAAATGCGAAACCCCATCCACGATGAGGGCATTATGGGCGATCGTCTGCTTGGCCCATGTTTTGTTTTCAGGCAAATAACGCCCTCCGGCTTTTTGATCAATATTCACCCAACGGGCAGCGCCATAATCCTGAAGGATTTCAGTACTACCTTCATACATGGAATAAGACAGCTTGTCAAAATGGCCATGCCCCAGGCCTTGGGCGCAGTATTTAAATACTACTGAAATTTCGTCCTGACCTTCACCCATTCTCATGATGCCCAAGGCACCTTCATCGCCCTCGGCACCATCACGGAGTGCGATATTCTTTTTGACGAAAGGTTTTGTTTCGCCCGCTGCAATGGCCTTCGCTACAGCGAAGCCTTGCTGATCGAGCAAAACCTTTCCCTGAAGTTCTGCCATCGCGAGTAAACTCGGGTCCTGGGTAATGCTGAAGGCAATATCTACAGCCGAGACTACCGAAAGGGATTTGGTAGACATTCCCTTTTGCGCATCGTTAATTGGATAAAACTGACCTTCAGCGTCTGTTTGGTACAGTAAGGCATACACCGCTTTTAGCAGTAAGCTATCCCGGTATTCAAATATCTTGATGTCTGGCTTATTGTTGTGGAGTGAAAGCGCAAATAACATAAACGGCGTCATGGCATAGCGCTGGTAATATGGTCCTTCTGTATAATAGCCGTCAGGTGAAAAGGCAAAATCCATTTGGGCGAAGAAGCCTGCTTTCGCCTTTCCTTGCTCATAAACATAACCACCATCATTGTCTTTGGCGAGCTTGTCTGTTTCGGATAACTTCAATCCATACAGCGCCCTGTCGATCAACTCCTGATCATCCATTACAAGACCAATCATGCCTACTGCGGCATTTCCCCAGGTACTATGATTATGCACACGGTTAAAAAATTGTGGCGTCTCTACAGAGAGGAAGTCTGCGAAGGGGCGAAAAAGCTCCGATTCTAATGTCTTTCTTTCTTTTTTGGACAGGTAGTCGTAGATACAATCATAGGCTTGCGAACTATAAACCAGCCAGTTGGCATCGTTGAGGCATTGCCAGAATATTTTTCCGGTTGCGTATGAGCGCTCCGTGGGATGGAGCGGCAGCCCTTTGTAGATCGCAGCGTATTCGGTTAGCATGTTTTTTACAAACTCGGCGTATACCTTTTCGCCTGTAATTTGGTACAGCGCACCGGCTGCATGCATGTGCTTATAATTGCGTTTGTGCTGTTCGTGCGTATATCCGCCGGCCATATCCTTTGGGATGGGCACATCTATCCCGGCTGCGATCACCGCATCGATCTGCGTCCTTGTATCCGCGAGTGCAGCCTCAAACATTGGAGCATTGGCCCCTGACTTTATGTCCTGCACGCCGGCAGGCGTTAGCGTCAGCGAGGGGTGTTGTTGCCCATGCACAAAACCGACAATGACTATACACACCAACCATACAAATAGCCCTTTTCTCATGCTGTTTTTTTTATTTAATGCGAAACCTGAAGTAAGTAGTATTTAACCTTTTCAAAAGCTCCGGCACATTTTGTCGCCAGGTAGTTTCCAGCTTTAAAATAATGTTCAAAAAAGACTCCCTTGCAAAGTAAAAACTTCGCCTTAGTCACGTCACAACTGGTACAGGAATTTACAAAGCCTGTAAGCAGCCAATCATCGATTTTTTTTCGTTTTATGTACTGTCGCTAAATGGGCGCATGGCGTAGGCTAGGTTTTATTTAGGTAATGCTATTGAATAGCTGTGGGAGAATGTTCGATTAATTCCTTTAGGTGGGTTTCCATCGCCAGGGCAGCGCCTTCAGGGTTGCCTGACTTAATGTGTTCGAAAATGGCCTGGTGCTCTTCAAGCGCTTGCAGATAGCGACCATTTCCACAAATATTAAGCTCTTTGGCAAAACGGATCATATCTGGAATGATGATCAGAGTCATAGACCTTAGGGCAGTATTCTTGCTAGCATCCGCTATTTTCATGTGAAACATCAGATCTTCTTCGACGCCCTGGTCGCCTTGCTCCACTTTTTTCGCAAATTCAGATAGTGCAGCTTCCAGGCTGATCAGGTCTTCTTCTGTTCGCCGCTCTGCTGCCAGTCTCACAGAGTCCACCTCCAATATGAAGCGTGTTTCTATAAGAGAATTAAAATCTGGCCTTTCCAATGCCAACACATCTGTGATCAGTCCTTCTATTGCTTTTACCCCCAAACCATTAACAACACTCCCACTCTGGGGAAGGGTACGGAGAATCCCATAAAACTCAAGTTTTCTTAGTGCTGCTCTTATATGCCCTCTACCAACCCCGAACTGCTCAACCAGCTTCCTTTCTGGAGGAAGTTTATCTCCAGGCTTTAGCTGTCCAGAACGAATCAGTTTCCTGATTTGCTGAATGATCTTATCAGATGGCTTTTCCATCTGGATCTCTTTAAAAATGTCACTACCATTTAATGGAGAAGTCATAAGCATTCCT
>JBGCFB010000318.1:0-5812 GCA_045106685.1 Bacteroidia bacterium
GTCGTTCATCAACAAATAAAGAAATCACTGCTCCCTCGAGTACAGAATCGCTTGAAATTATAGCAAAATTCTTAACTTCGAGATAGCATGCACGAACACATACGAATTGCCCCCAAAAAAGGCTTCCAAGGCCTGATCGAAAACTGGCAAAGTGACCTTATTGCCGCGGTTAGCGTGGCGCTTATTGCCTTACCGTTATCACTCGGCATAGCCTTGGCAGCTGGAGCTCCGGCCATGTCTGGTATCCTCTCTGCGATTGTAGGCGGTGTGGTTACGACATTGTACCGAGGTGGCCATATTTCTGTTAATGGTCCTGCAAAAGGTGTTATCGCAGTCATATTGCTCGGGATTTCGCTCATGGATGACGGCACCGGTCAAGCCTTTAACTATGTGTTGGCAGCAGTTGTCGTCTCAGGCGCCATTCAGGTTCTCCTGGGCTTGCTGAGGCTAGGCCGTCTGGCAGATGTGTTTCACTCCTCTGTTATTCATGGACTTTTAGCAGCGATTGGCATTATCATATTCGCCAAGCAAATCCATGTTGCCCTCGGCACAGAATCCGATAGTCCCAGTATCATTCAAAACCTCATAGACGCAGTTGTTTCCTTGCCACAAGCCAATCCTTTTGTGGTTATTATTTCCCTGGCAGGTTTACTTCTCCTGCTATTTCACTCAAAAATCAGCTACCGCTTTTTTCATATTCTGCCCACGCCCATGTGGGTTATTGCCTTCTCGATACTTTTCGCATTTGGCTTCAATTTCTTTGATGAAAGCATCCTTTCGTTTTTTGGTAAGGCATATACTGTAGGGCCTGATTTGTTGCTAAAAATACCTGATAGCATCATGGATTCGATCATGTATCCGAATTTCGGCAAAATCGATACGATGGAGTTTTGGACTACGGTTATTTCCATCTTGATGATTACCAGTATTGAGTCATTAGCTATCGCGAAGGCGATCGACAAAATCGATCCATACAAGCGTAAAACGAACTTGAACAAAGACCTGACTGGCATCGGGCTGAGCACCATAGCTGCCGGCTTGATCGGCGGTTTGCCTATCATCGCTGTGATTATACGCAGTACCGTCAATGTACATAATGGAGCCAAGACCAAGTGGTCCAATATGTATCAAGGGATATTGCTGCTGCTTTTTATTGTGATTTTGAGTCCAATTATGAAAATGGTTCCGCTATGTGCCTTCGCCATTTTACTGGTCTATGCCGGATTTAAACTGGCCTCACCATCTGTGTTTAAGCAGGTATACAGCCATGGAATCGAGCAGTTGATATTCTTTGTGGGTACGATGGTATTAACGCTTTTCACAAACTTGTTAATAGGACTTTTTGGCGGGCTGATTCTGGCGCTGTTTAGTCATATGTTGTTGGCAAAGGTCTCTATTCCTCGATTTTTCAAAATGATTTTTAATTCTGGTTCAAATTTGGTCATGAAGCCAGACGGTAGTTATGATTTGAGAATCAGGGGTATTGCAAACTTTTTGGGCATTCTTAAAATCAATAATCTGGTGGCTCAGATTCCTTCCGGGGCGAATGCTACGATTGACTTGTCTGAGGCGCGACTAGTTGGAACTACTGTCTTGGAAGACTTATATGATTTTCAAAAAATTCATCAAAATACAGGTGGTACTATTTCGATTACGGGATTAGACAACCACATTTCGTCCACCAACCATAAGCTCGCCACCAAAATCAAGATCGACGCCGTAGAGCCGCTTAACCGTCGCCAGAATATGCTTAAGGAAATGGCTGAAAGTTATGGATGGGGATTTGAAGCTAAGCATGCAGCCGACTGGGAATATTTGCAATCCTTCTACTTCTTCAAAACCCGCCCTATCGAAGCAGAGTCCAATTGTATTTCTGGAAAAGACAATGACCTGGAGATAGAGTTCGTTGACGTCGTCTTTGAGGAAGGTTCCGACATCTACCCTGACGAATATAAAACGACACTTGGCTTATTGAAGCTTCCGTTCCCTATCCCAAAGTTTACCATAGAGAAAAAGGAGTTTTTGGATAAGGTATTACCTATAGCCGAACATAAGGACATTGATTATGTGCTTTACCATAACTTCCCTAAAGACTATATCGTGAAGGTGGGAGACGTCAAGGCTATGGATGCTTTTTTAACTGACAAAATAAAGGTACTCATCGAGATCAGTGGTCTTCACCACCTTGAAAGTAATGGAGAAGCCATCCTTATTTTTAGTAATAACATCAGACTCGCCCAGGCAAAGGACTATATCAAGATGATTCAGTTTATTGAGAACTTTAAGTCTATGATGAAGGAAGCGAAATGAGATTAAAGACTATGCAAGGACTTGATGGTCCTTGCATAGGTTCTTTGGACCTCAGCAAAGTAGGTCAAAGTGGAAAATATACATGAAAGCCTTAACTGAAGCAGGTATTGAAATCAGGCCAATACACGCCCGAGAAACCTACCCCCTGAGGCATCGGGTGATGTGGCCGAAAAAGCCACTTGATTTTATCATGCTCGAAAATGATGACGAAGGTGTGCATTTTGGATTATTCAAAGATGCCAGCATCACTTCCGTAGTTTCAATATTCATAGATGGCAATGATGCCCAATTTCGAAAATTTGCGACGAAAACTTCAGAACAAGGAAACGGCTATGGTTCTCTCCTACTCCGCCATGTGTTAGCCTATATTTCCACCAAAAGAAAGGTTGAGAAGGTGTGGTGCAATGCCAGGGTAGATAAGACTTCATTCTATGAACGATTTGGCATGACTCAAACTTCTGAAAGGTTTACAAAGGCGGGTATTCATTATGTGATTATGGAAAAGGTCTAAACTATCAAGCCATCTATTGGATGAATCCAATAGATGGCTTGAATGCAATATGACTTGCAGATTGACGATTGTAAATCTAATGCCTTTGGCACTAGATACCCAGCGCCTGGCCGCCGCCAACCTGGATTGTTTCTGCTGTTAAGAAAGCAGCATCCTTGCTTGCCAAGAAAGAAACAACACCAGCAACATCTTCTGGCTGGCCCAATCTTCCTAGCATAATATTATTTGCCCAAGAGGCAAAAACCTCAGGCTTTGTAGACTTGATTTGCTTATGGAAGTCTGTATCTATAGTACCTGGAGATACTGCATTAACTCTAATGCCATATTCTGCCAAGTCTTTTGCCAGTGCTCTTGTAATGGTATGAACTCCAGCCTTGGAAGTTCCATAAATTCCGGCACCTGGCCCCCCTGCATTCCAACCTGCATTGGAGGTGTAGTTGATAATCGTAGGATTGTCGCCTTTTTTCAGGAAAGGAATTGCCGCTCTTGAAGCGAAAAATACTGAGTCCAGATTGAGCGCCATGACAAATCGGTAAAACTCTGTTGTCATTACCTCAAATCTCGACCTTCCTCCTAGCCCACCGGCATTGTTTACCAGCACATCAATTCTACCGTATTTTTCACCAATCTTGGTAATGTTTGCGGTAACTGCTTCTTCATCGGTAACGTCGAATCCGTGATATTCAGCATTAATCCCTTCAGCTGTAAGTTCTTCTAATCTTTTAGCACCCTCGTCGTCGCGGATACCGTTTATGATTACGGTAAACCCGTCTTTCCCCAACCTTCTAGCTACTTCAAATCCGATACCGCCAGTGGAACCAGTTATGATAGCTACTTTACTATTTACTTCGCTCATGATTTAAGTTTTGATTGTTAACTATTAAGAAGCGTTTTACCAGCCATAACAGCTAGTAAAACGCTTATGATATTCTTGCAAATTTAGAGCTATAATTTCAATAATTAAAGCAAAGGCTTGCAAGCATTATTAATTAGTACCCAGGATTCTGTGCAATTTCATCAAAAGAAGTTACTTCACTCAATGGAATTGGGAATACATGGTAGTTACTGCTAACTGTTGTTCCCATTTCAGCACTAAGAATACCTGGCTGGGCTGCATCGAATCTAACCAAGTCGAACCATCGCTGTGCTTCGCAAGCAAACTCAAGTCTTCTTTCGTCCAGAATTGCTTGTCTTACGAGGTCTTTGGTATTGATTGTCGCAGGATCTAAAGCAGTTAGGCCCGCTCTCGTTCTGATAGGATCTAATAAGCCTAGTACTTCATCAGCTGAAGAACCATTCTCATTCAATGCTTCTGCATAGAGCATGACAACATCTGTCAGTCTTAGTTCTACCCAGTCGTGATCACCTGGTGAAACCAAGTCATACTTTACAGAAATAGTTCCTTCAATTGTTGCTGCTCTTCTGATATCTCCTCCAGGAAGTGTATCATCGGCAACAGCATCAAACGCAGCAATCAAGTCAGCGTCAATAGGAGCGTTATCAATAGGATCAGCCTTTGTATTTGTACCACCATACCAGTTTACAAACAAGTCCAGGTTTGAACTTGTAATAGCAGCAGTACTTGACATTTGAGTTGCGAAAAGAATCTCAGCATTCAAATCATCTTCCACACCAAAAATATCAACAAAGTTGTCCTGAAGGCTAATGCCTGCTCCAGGTGCGGCTTCGATAACAGCTTTAAGCTCAGTTGCAGCAGCAGTATAGTTGCCCATAGAAGCGTATACCTTACCCAATAAGGCTTGTGCGGCATTGCTGGTAGCTCTACCATTTGCATCTGCTGCGCTTGATGAACTCAATGCAGCTTTTGCATCTTGCAAGTCAGGAATAATGACGTTGTTATAAACATCATTTTTAGGTGTTCTTACTAAAACAGAAGCATCTGAAACATCAGGTATTGCCTCAAGGTTTACAGTAACATCACCAAATACCTGAACAAGCTTGAAATATGACAAAGCTCTTAGGAATTTAGCTTCGCCTACTTCTGTCGCATCAGTAGAATTTGCGATAACAGAATTTGAACTAAGGATGGACTTGTACAAAGCCGCATAAAAAGGTCTGAAGAAATCGTTCGACTGGCTTGATGTTAGCGCATTTGAACCGAACTCATCAAAATCGGTGAAAGGAGTTTCATCAAAAAAGCAATTGTCTGATCTGAAATCTCCAAAAATCGCCATTGGTCCTACAGCATCAAAGTGATAACCGTACGCTGCGAATAGCACTGTTTCATATTCTGTCAAAGAATCTGAGCTAGCAAAATTGGGTGGGACCTGATCTAAATCTGTACATGCTATTACCAACAACATAGACAAGAGTAGTATGAATATATTTTTCATTATGTTTTGTTTAGAAGTTGACATTTAGGCCAAAAGTAAAGGTCCTTAGAACTGGACTTGCACCTTCCTGGTGTCCATACGTAGTTGGGCCTGCGTAATTAGGATTCGTAGTGTTGATACCTTCTGGATTGTAAGAAGTGTAATCACTTGCCATCAAGTAAAGAAGGTTAGTCGCTGCTGCATACACTCTTACTGATCTCAAACCAACTTTATCTGTCAAATTTGAAGATAGTGTATATCCAAGCGTAAGGTTTCTCAAAGCAACGAAGTCTGCACTTTGCACAACAGCATCTGTTTGGTCCCTGGCCCTGTCGTAAAACTTACCAGTGGCATCCTCCACACCGTCACCTTCTGAGTCAAAGCTACTGCGTAGTCTTCCACCCCAATTCGATCCATTATATAGTGGGTCAACATTGTATAGTACTCCACCGTGGCTTCCCTGAAGCTGAAGTCCCAAATCAAAGCTCTTCATGCTCAGGTTATGAGACATTCCCCAGTAAAAGTCTGGAGTGTTTGTTCCTAGCTTAACCCAGTCATCAGAAGTGATTTCGCCATCACCGTTCTGGTCTACAACATACACTTCACCACTGCTATTACCGATTACGTCTACAGGATTAATTATGTGCTTCTCGTCAAC
>JBGCFB010000319.1:0-5611 GCA_045106685.1 Bacteroidia bacterium
ATTGTCATGTCGAGCCGCGGAGCTGGCGAGACATCTTGACTTTTAGCTAATTGGTCGATAAAGTCAAGATTTCTCCTCAGCTACGCGAGTCGAAATGACAATTTTTCTAAAAAATTGGCTTATGCGGTTTCGTTAGACAACTTCAGTGTATGCTACCTAAACCATAAGGTTTCATTATAATCTATTTTACCTGGCTAGAAGCTAGCAGCCAAAAGCCAGTAGCCGCGAAGCTCTTTTCTGGCCAAAAGCTAATCACAAAACGCCAACAGCCTCCCCACACTTATCGACGAAATCCCTATCTTGGTAGAAGATCGGTGTATACTTGCCGATCTGGTTTAACTGCTAAGGACGTATATCGTACCTTGCTTACATTGCCTCTATTTCGTTCCAAAATAAAAAAATCATGCAAAGCTTTTTGTTAGATACACTTTTCGGCCTCTTGTTCAGCGGTTTCGGAAGCATCTTCGCGCTTATTCACCTTGTGCTTGCCATTATGGCGCTTTATAGCATTTGGAATGACGATTCAATGGAGGGAACAGCCAAGCTCCTTTGGTCAGGCGCTATCTTCTTCTTCCCATTGGTAGGTCTTATCCTGTGGTGGTTGTTTGGGAAAGATGATAAAAAATAGGCTGACAGCGTATCTCGTAGCGAAAAGGCATGCGGCATAGAGAAAAGGCGTGCGTCATAGAGAAAAGGCATGCCTTTTCTCTACAGACCGCCTTTCATCAAATACTTGTCGATTACGTAGGTCTGTACCGTGCGTAGGGTAGGATCACCCTTCATAAATCCAAAATAATTGTTGCGATTATCGGCTCGTACGAATAAGCTTAAGGCTTGCTCCGATCCGTCATTGCCTTTGACACTCAGGACTACGTCAGCTTCCCTATTTTTAAGGCTGTCAGCCATGGTTGGGAAATTTTCTGACGCAAAAGATTCTGCGTACACTTTGCCATCATACATGGCTAAGTAGGTTTCCACCTTTGCCTGGTCTACAGCTTGTTCCTGGTCATTTTTGTACAGTTTCCAGCCCTCATTTTGGCGTGCCAGACGCACTTTTCCTCCAGACTCCCTAAAGCTAATTGTAACTTCGGCTATAGCTTGAGGTGTTGTGTTAAATAATACATTCTCTAGCCAGTCGGATGAATTGGGAGTATAGTATGTATTCAAATAGCCCGTTACTCCCGGGACTGCGACCACATAGAAGGTTTCATCATCCTGAAGGCGCATGACAGTACCTTTACTATCCTGTGTTTGAGTTCCGATATCATAACTCACCAACGGTTTTCCCACGGTGTCCTTTATGACGACTTCCAGCCTGTGATTATCTAAAATTTCCTTTGCTCTTTTTTGGCCAGCTACTGTAATAGGCTGACGAATGCGCTGCTGCTTGATGGATTTGAGCAAACGATCAACCTTTGGAGCAAGGGCTGTTTGATTTTCGTTCAGAATCCATTCAGCGCCTTTTTTCTCTAACAAAACTTCCGAAACCTCATCACCATCCTTTATACTAGTGATGTGAATACTGCCGATGCTCTGAGGATTTTCTATTGCAAAGGCATTGCCACCCACAGGGAGCGAGCTGCCGCCTTTTCCCTGAAAGAAAAACACGTATGCAAGGCCTGCTACAATGAGTAAGGATATTATGATTAAAACTATTTTATTTTTCATCATCCCATAATCTATAGCGCCAATATGAATACCCGAATCCGGCTACGATAACCCCCAGTCCAATGAGAATAGGCGTCATAGGCGCCGTCATTTTCATTGTGTACTGGTAATAGGCATAACCCCAGAAAATCATCGCAATCGTAATTGCGACAAAAGGAGTAGACTGAAAATACTTCATTGCTGCAAATGTAAGACTTTTAGTGAGTCGTTAGGTATGTTAAATTGCCTGATTGGTTACACCATTTTTTTGTGAATTATTTATAGATCGGATTCTTTTGCCTGTGTGATTATTTCCGAATCGTGTTGTTTTGGCGCGGCTTTTGCCTAGTAGCCATAAGAACAACTAGGAAAGCCGATGAAAACTCAATCACTATTACTCACTCTTGCTTGTTTGTTGGCAGGTATCCAACTTCAAGCTCAGCAAAAGTCTGCCTCAGAATATGAGCAGGAAATTGCACACCTCCGCGACCAATTAGTACACGTTATTAAAGATGCTCACCAATCATTGGAGGAATCCGATGCTGAAGTGATGCGTTTGGCACAGCGTGTTAGTTCATTGGAAAAAGAAAATTATAATCTTAAAACCAATGCGCTAGACCAGCTTGGTATGGAACGCTCAGAGCGTATCCGAGTGACGTCTAAGTTGGAAAAAATAGAAAGCGAACGTAGCCGTCTTGATAGCGAAAATACATTGTTGCGTCAGCAGGTTTCTTCTTTGGAAGGTGAAATCCGCGCTGGAAGAATAACTATGCAGCATAAAGAGGCGAAAATAAAAGAAGAGCTACAGTCTCGCACTAAGCAGATTGAAGCTGAATTAGGAGCAATGCGTAGCGCACAGGCTGAAGTGAAAGCTGAGTCTGACGAGCTTCGCCGCACTGCTCAAGCTTCGACTGTGCAGGTCATCGCGCTCGAAAAAGATCGCAACAATTTGACGAAAGAACTTGATCACTTGGCAGAAGGTAAAGTTGAAGAGCGCAAAGCGCTGCAAAATGCATTATCGGAAGCGAATGCTCAGATTGAGTCAAAAAAGGAGCTCCAAATGACATATCGTCAGCGAATAGATTCACTCAAATATGAACTGGATGGCATGGGCCGCGTAGTCGATGTCCTCAGTCATATGGACAAAATTGAGCGCGAGCGTCTCGCGAAAGTAGAGAAGCTGGAACGCCAACTTGCTGAGGCAGAATTGAGTATGAATGCTGAGCGTAAAATGCTCACACAACGAATTAGAGCTGTTGAAAAAAGAGAGATGACACTCAATATCAAGCAGCAGCGCTATGGTGAAATTCAGGCTCGTGAAGCAGCATTAAAAATGCTTGAAGCGCGCTTGCGCGCAAGCGCGTCGCTTTCGCCAAGTAAATAAATTGGCTTTTAGCGATTAGCTGTTGGCAATTGGCTTCTGGCAAGAATTAGCTTTTTTTATTAATAGCTTTCGATTCCCTGAATCAACACAAAAATTTACGAAGCTTTAGCATCTAATATCTACCACTATTGCCAGGGGAGGGCAACTCATGTATGACCTGGAGCAAAGGGAAAGACCGCTAATAGCCAAAAGCTAGAAAGCATTTTTCCACATCATGCTCTCTACAGGCTTGATGGTACGCGTGGTGTACTTCGCTCCTGGCTTTGTATTGTAAGGCCTTAGGGTTTCGCCCTGCAACTCAAAATAGATCAGCTGCCCGATAGGCATACCTGCGTACACGCGCACAGGGTGTACCACCGTTATTTCCAGGGTCCAGGTATTGCAGAAACCTACATCGCCTTTGCCAGCTGTGGCGTGAATATGAATTCCAAGCCTTCCACTACTACTTTTTCCTTCAAGAAAAGGGACATGTGCATGCGTTTCGGTATACTCCTGCGTGACACCCAGATAGAGCGTATTCGGCTCTAGCACAAAGCCCTCTTCAGGGATTTCAAACTCTTCAATCTTGTTATGCTTTCGTGCATCCAGGGCGCGATCAGTGTACGTCGCCAGATGCTTACCGAGGTGAACATCGTAGCTATTGCTGCCGAGTTTCTCCCGGTCAAAAGGTTCGATAATGATGGTGCCTTTTTCTATTTCTGCTAAAATGCTGGAATCGGATAGGATCATATATATGGCCTGTAATATCGTGTTGTAAAAACTAAAGTTCGTCTGAAAAATCGCTTGCACGATTTGAGTCAGACTGTTGGAAAAGCCCTGGCTCTTCTGCCGGCGCTTCTACCGACTTCTCTATTGGAGAAGGTTCCACGGATGTTTTGATAGGTTCACGTGAAGCTGCTGAATAGCCCATGGCGGGAAGTTCCCGGCGCTCAAAGGCGCGTACGCGATCCAGCTGATTTTTGAGAAATACCTCAAGATGAAGGACGATTTCTTCTTTTCTTCCTTCCAGCTTATCAATGTCCTGATAGAGTTGCTGAACGCCGTCTTCGCCGCGGCGAACGATCTCACGCGCTTGCGCTTCCGCCGCCTGAATCTTCAGCTCTGCTTTTTGCAATGCATTATCGAGTGTCGTCTTAGCTGATTGCTCTGCTTGGAGAAGCGTCTTGTGAAGCATATTCTCCACCTTCTTCAAGCTATTGTAATCGGCCTGAAGCTGGTCCATCTGCGCCTTCATCTGGCGCATGTCCTGTTGCTGCTGCTCCCACTCATCAGAGAGCGTTTGCAGAAAAGCCTGCACCTCATCGGTATCATAACCTCGCAAGGACTTTCTGAACGTATGCTTACGTATTTCTATCGGGGTAATCATTAGGCGATTAGCTGATTTGATAATTTATTAATTAGCTGATTTGAACATTAGCTAATGTGATGATTTTTATTTCGATGAATATGCCACGAATCAGCTAATCATCACATAATCAAATCAGCTAATCAAAACCTTCCATCGCAATATTTTGCGATCATCACTGCACGAAATTACAGAATTATCTTTGGCTAGCCAGAAAATACGATTAACGCTATGCGTGTGTGCTTCATTGCGGGCGTGGTCGACGACTTTTAGCAATTTAAAAGTATGCGCATCCCACAGCTTAAAGGTCTTGTCGCGACTGGCAGTAAGTAGGTGTTGTTCGTCAGATGAAAGCGCTAAATCATTGATCGTGAAGTTATGCGCTGGTATGCGAGCAATCTGCTCATGATTGCGCTTGAGGTCCCAGACACAAAGGTGAGCGTCGCGTCCTCCACTGAACAAATACTGGCCTGAAGGATGCACCAGTACTGAAAAAACAGAATTGTCATGCGCTTTCCAGCGGGTGATTTCTGTTGCGTCTTTGACATCAAGTGCGATGATATGATGATCGCTGCAGGCGATGTAAGCCGTGCCTTGATGTATCGCCAAAGACCGGAGGTGCTCGGTACTAATCCGCTTAAAGCTTCGCTCTTCAAGCGTTTTTGCATCGACAATCGACAGATATCCACTTCCGTGCAAAATCCAGAGGGAATCCGTCGCTGCGACATATTCAATATGATAAATCGCATCGCGCGTGCGCGCATACTGCTTGCGAAGCTCACGACTGGAGACATCCACAAAACTGATCGTTCCTTCGCTCGCTCCGGCTACCAGCAAGTCATGAGGCGCGACGTAAGCGAGGCCATAAACCGCATGCGGAATTTGCAGTAAAGCGCTGGCTTCATCTTTTCCTTGCGCCAGATTCCATTGCGCAACTACGCCGTCATCCCCACTGGTAAACAGGAACTGCTCCTCCGGATCATGGGTCATGGCGAAGATCGAACCGCGATGGCCGGTATAGGCTTGAATTTGGGAGACGGTAATGGGCATATATAACTCTGTAATCAGAATTAGACAATTTTCAATCTGCAATGAGTTCAGGAGATTGGAAATTGTAGATGAGCGATTTTAAACTTTTGAAGTCGTAAAGCTATTTAAAAATAATCTCCAATCGCTTTAGTTAAAAAAAGGCTTTTCTGGTTCCACTAAGGAAACACATACTGCTGCACCACATA
>JBGCFB010000032.1:0-5439 GCA_045106685.1 Bacteroidia bacterium
GTAGCATATAAAATCGTCGCCTGGTTATCCTGGGTGCCTAATATGATTGTGGCCTATTTGATAGTTAGGGAAAAGCAGGCAAGGATTTTAAAAGGGAAGTAGCAGCGCTTATTGGATAATCACCTTTTTTCTATCTTTGAAGTGCCACTCAAAGCTAACAATCAACCTTTAACTATATGCCATCGGGTAATACTGAAGCTAAGGACTTTTTTGCTCACCCTACTGCAATCATCGACGATGGTTGTACGGTTGGAGCGGAAACGAAAATATGGCATTTTGCACACGTCATGCCTGGGGCCAAGATCGGTGAACGATGCAGCCTTGGACAAAATGTATTTGTAGCGAATGGCGTCGTTCTGGGAAATAATGTGAAAGTTCAGAACAATGTTTCGATATATGAAGGTGTGACATGTGATGATGATACTTTCTTAGGGCCTTCGATGGTTTTTACCAACGTTATTAATCCCCGTAGTGCTATCGTACGAAAAGGGCAATATACGAGTACACATGTAGGAAAAGGGGCATCTATCGGAGCAAATGCAACAATTGTGTGCGGAAACGATATTGGAGAATATGCCTTTATAGGAGCAGGTTCTGTCGTGACAAAATACGTCCCTCCGTATGCACTTATGGTAGGTAATCCAGCTAGCCAGTTAGGCTGGATCAGCGCTTATGGTCATCGCCTTCATTTTGATAATGACGGAAAGGCAACTTGTCCTGAAAGTGGAGAAGTTTACGTGTTGCAAAATAATCAGATTACAAAACGATGAATTCGTCAATAGCAATGCGCTCTGTGATTGTAGGCCAGGGCTATATAGGAAAACGTCACGCTGAAATGGTGTCGCGTAATAGCGAGTCCATTTTAGTAGCTGTGTGTGATATAAAAGAAAAATCTATCCTGAATATTCAACACGACGCACCGTTTTTCGCTTCGCTGGAAGAGATGCTAGCCTCCGATCTGGATTTCAATGTGGTTCATATATGCACTCCAAACGGCCTTCATGCCGAGCATGCACTTGCTGCGCTTTCAGCAGGAAAGCATGTAGTTTTAGAAAAACCCATGGGCTTGACCAAGGCAGAATGTGAAGCTATTATCCATAAATCACTTCAAGTGTCCAGGCAGGCCTTTTGTGTTATGCAGAATCGCTACTCACCTCCTTCGATCTTGTTGAAGCAGATAGTGGATGATCGCATACTTGGTGACATACTTCAGGTACAGATAAACTGCTATTGGAACAGGGATGATCGCTATTACAAGGCAGGCAGCTGGAAAGGTGTGCAAGCACTTGATGGCGGTACGTTGTTTACACAGTTTTCGCATTTTGTCGATATCCTGTACTGGCTTTTTGGTGATATAACAGATATTCAAGCTCAGTTTGCAGATTTTACGCACGGCCACAATACTGATTTTGAGGATACTGGTAATATCCATTTTCGCTTTATTAATGGTGGAATGGGAAGCCTCCATTATTCTACCGCTGTTTGGAACAAAAATTTTGAAAGTTCCCTTACGGTAATCGGTAGCAAAGGAACCATTAAAGTCGGAGGCCAATACATGAACGAGGTTGAGTATTGTCATATAAAGGACTATGAAATGCCAGCCCTGCCGCCTTCAAATCCTGCCAATGATTATGGGACCTACAAAGGCTCTGCCGCTAACCACGGCTATGTAATCCAAAATGTAGTAGACGTGCTAAAAGGCCGTAAACCTATCACTACCAATGCCCTTGAAGGCATGAAGGTGGTAGAAATCATTGAGCGTATTTACGCCTTACGGCCGGCCGGAATGGTGAAGAATTAATCGCCTAACGTTGTTTCTACAAGAAAGCGATGGGCTATTTTCGTAGCCCCAATTTCTCCAAAGCGGTAAATACCAAGCCATTGATATCAGGGGACACTTTTGTAATAAATGCAAGCCCTCCGAATACTACAGTAATGATAATAGAGCGTAGTATAATACTGGCGACCGGGTGCCCCAGCTCCGGGGATATATAGCCCGCGACAAAAGCGCAAGCAGCAATGGCGAGTGCTCCGAGCGTTTGCCAGCTAAGTGGCTGCATCTTGAACCTAAACCAGATGTATCCAAACTTGACCAAGTTAAATAAAGTAAGCGAGGCAAAAGTTGCAATCGCAGCTCCATTGATTCCAAATTCTGGGATAAGGAGCAGGTTCGTTATAACATTGAAAACAGCCATCAGCAACATCGCATACAAATTAAATCGAAAGTACTTCGAATAGGCGATTACGCGCTGATTTACACTCATCGTCATGTCCACTAGCTTTGCCAAGGCCAGAAAAAGAATAACATATTTTCCTGCACGGTAACCATCACCATTAGGCATAAAATCGAATAGATTGTCTACCGAAAGCCAGATAAGTGTGATCAAAAGGAGGCCCGCCATCATAAGGTTAAGCGAAGACTTCTTGTACAGTATTTCGATCTCTTTGAGCTCATTTTTTTTATGATGTTCCGCGATCAAAGGCCCTGTTATATTCTGAATGGCAGTAGTAGGCATTGCTAGCACATTGGCGACGAACATGGCGATGACATATATCCCGGTGTTGTCCAGTGTCGTAAGGGAGGCGACCATGATGACATCAATGCGTGTCGCAAGGATTGATCCCAAGCTCCCCAATATCCCAAACAGCGAAAATTCTGAGATTTTCTTTATGCGTTTTTTCGTAATAAAGGAAAACTTGGGTCTGAGATTCGCCCCACCAATACTGTACAAATACAGAAGGGTAGAGAGCATCATAATGCCATAGGTTATGACGATGCCGTTCATTACCCAGTCAAAGGTGATGAACTCTTTATAGTAAAGTACACCAAGCGCCGGAATGGCGATTTTAATAAATAATGATATGATAGCAGGAACCGTGATTCGAAGCTGGTTTATCGCATGCTGGTGCAACAATACATGATATGATATGACGATCGTGAGCGGTAAGACGAGACCCAAGTAATTGTTGAACAAAGGGTCTCTTTTCCCCAGCATATTGAGAATCTCATTTCCGAATAAGAAATAGACGAAGCAGAAAAAAAGAATAAAGATGCTGGAAGCCATCAGGAAAAAGGAAAGAAATCCATTGTGATGGTTTGAACCTTCCGTTTTGAAGTCTGGGAAGAACCGGACTACCGCCGTATGGAGACCCAATAATGCAAATGGGGCAGCCGTACTTCCAACTTCAATAAGAAACCGAAAAATACCGATCTGTGATTTCTCATACACCAACGGATAGATGTACATCAGATTTACGACGCCGATCAGGACGCCGATCATCTGAATGATAGTACTTTTTATTCCTTGGCGCTTAACAATGCCCATGGGGAGGTATTCTGGTGATGGTTGGAATGTGTTGGTCTAATAAAGGCAATAAGGCCTTTTGTACGACTTTGACACGATTCTTTCTGCAAGATTAGTGGGTAAAATCATATTTACCTAGTTTTACTGATGGCTTTGGCTGAACTTCCAACCTTTACTATATGATAGCCTCCTTAAAGTTTATAAAACACCTTGGTTTTCGTGCTGGATTAGCGACATACTTTGCTGTAAAGCGTTCCAACAGTATAATGAAAAAGGGAAAGCGATTTAGTGTTTCAATTCCAGGTGTCGCACACCCTATTTTACTTCGTGCCAAAACATCTGATCAGACTGTTTTACGACAAATATTCTTTAAAAAAGAATATGACTTGCCTTATGAGGTTTCACCCTCCGTTATTATTGATACTGGTGCCAATATCGGCCTCACGTCAATTTATTTTGCAAACAAGTACCCTCAAGCAAGAATTGTATCTGTAGAACCTGAGGATGGGAACTACGCGCTCTTATGCGATAATGTTCAGCATTATGCCAATATCGAACCGATGAAAGTTGGGATATGGAACAAGCGGGCACATGTTGAAATCGTTGACAACCCCGAAACGGAAACGGGCTTCCAAATAAAAGAGGTATCAGGCCCTACCCAACGTAGCCTGGAAACTGTCAGTATCGGTGATATTTTGGAGCAGAAGAACATCAGCAATGTCGATATACTGAAGATGGATATAGAAGGAAGCGAAAAAGAAGTATTTGAAGCAGAGGTGAAAAGCTGGATTTCAAAGGTAGATGTCCTCGTTATCGAATTCCACGACCGTATGAAGGCTGGCACTGCAAAATCATTTTTTGAAGCAATCCACGGCCTTAACTATCAATTGGAAGTAGCAGGGGATAATCTTGCAGTGCGCTTCATTCATTAGGTATGAAAATCTTTATTACAGGAGGAAGTGGCTTTATAGGGTCGCATTTGGTTGAGAAGCTACTAGCCGATGGCAATAATGAGGTGATGGTGGTCGCACGTAGTCTAAAGCCTGTTCACCTGACTCATCTGTTGTCACATGCCAGATTGACCATCCTTAGGATGGATTTCCTGGAAGGAATCAACTTTGAGGCTGTGTTAAAGGATGTGGATATCGTATATCACCTTCTTTGGAACTCATTGCCTCGAAAAGAGTCTCTGTTTATACAGAATGACCTTCGAAATACTGTGGCAGAATCGCTCAGGATGCTAGATGGCTGTGTACATAATGGTGTGAAAAAAGTCATCTTCGCCTCTTCGGGAGGGACTGTTTATGGGAAAACATCAGTAGAGAAAATCGATGAGTCCCATGCGACTAATCCAATCTCATCATATGGGGTTACAAAGTTGATGTTCGAAAAGTATTTACATCTATACTATCATGAGCACAAACTGGAATACTCTATTTTAAGAATCGCCAATGCATATGGCGAAAGGCAAAACCTGAAAGTAGCCCAAGGCGTTGTTTCTCACTGGATTTGGAGAGCGCTTCATCAAGAGTCTATCGAAATTTGGGGTGACGGCGAAACCGTGAGAGACTATATTTATATTGATGATGTAATCGATGCGTTTCTCAAGGTCGGTATTCCTGGTGAGCAGCCTTTTTCGTTGTATAATATAGGTTCAGGTGATGGAGTCTTGCTCAATCGACTAACTGAACTTATTATAAAAAATACAGGAATCGGACTGAATATTGTCTATAAAAAAGGTTATAAAACAGATGCTCCACGCAATGTGCTCGATATTTCCAGAGCCAATCAAGCGCTATCCTGGTATCCACAAGTCCAACTAGGAGAGGGGATAATACGCACCTAAGAATATTTGAAGCAAAAGATATGAAACCTTCAGTGGTTATTGCGGCAACCAAGCCCAGTACGTTTATAAATGCACATGCATCATTGTTGCCCGCCGAGACATTTCTAATTCATGGAGCCAGTTTTCCTACCAAAGACCATGAAGGGAATTATTTTTCATTTAAAAATAACGTCCTCCAAAAACTTGAAAGCGGCCTGAACAGAATAGGACTCCCTGGTCTTTACTTTCGAAAGCGAGGTTTGGAAAAATACCTATAAGCAATTAAACCGCAGGTAGTGCTCGCTGAGT
>JBGCFB010000320.1:0-4269 GCA_045106685.1 Bacteroidia bacterium
ATTTCAGGAAGCGCACACCCGCGAACCGCTCGTCGCTAATAAGCAGTTTTACTTCATGGCGGAACGCGATGCCTCGCTCATGTTGAGCGAAAATCTCATCGATGAACTCATGCAATACTGGCATGCGATGCGTCCCGTAAATGAGTACTTTATGCATGCAGCAGAATGACGACGTGCCAGGCTTTTTAAAGCCTGGCAATAATGAAATAAGAAGACGCTAAAGCATCAAGAATCATAACAAGGTTTTGGCTTCTATACGTTACGCTATTTCCAGGCGTTTCAAGACCTGGTACCAAAAGCCCTAAAACTATCATGGCATACGACGAACATCTTGCTGATCGGATCAGTCAAATTTTTACAGAAAAGAAAGTCCCATTCGAAGCTCGCAAAATGATGGGTGGACTTTGTTTTATGGTGGACAACAAAATGTGCTGCGGCATTCATTTTGACAAAAAGAAAGAGACCGATCTACTCATGGCACGGATCGGCGAGTCCGCCTCAGAAGGAGCCATGTCCAGAGAAGGCTGTCACCCGATGGACTTCACCGGACGGCCCATGCGCGGATATGTATTTGTGAGCCCTGAAGGCTTCGATGCTGAGGCTGACCTCGAGCATTGGATACAGCTATGCATCGACTTCAACCCGGAGGCGAAGGCGAGCAAAAAGAAAAAGAAGAAAAAATCAGCCTGATAGAATATCGATAAGGCCCATTTTGGACATATCCATGGTCGTTTCTAGCTTGGTCGCTTTGGCGAACGAAGTGTGAACGATCTCGTCAACATCACAGCATACGGCCAGATTTGCGAGTCCTTCCATCAACGTTTCGACTGCTGCATGCCCTAAGCGGCTGGCCATTACACGGTCGCGACAGGTGGGAATACCGCCACGCTGTACGTGTCCCAGGATAACGACACGCGTATCATAATAATTAAAGGTATTATTAATCTGATTGGCTACCTCAATAGCATTTCCACTCTTATTTCCCTCAGCCACTACCACGATACTTGAAGTTTTGTGATGGTTTTTGCCATCTTCAAGCTTTGCGATAAGGTCCTCAATG
The DNA here is from genome assembly GCA_045106685.1 of Bacteroidia bacterium. Classification (GTDB taxonomy): domain Bacteria; phylum Bacteroidota; class Bacteroidia; order J057; family J057; genus JAUIGE01. Next base: position 1,061 of record JBGCFB010000320.1, read on the forward strand.
CGGGTTTCCTGTTCTGGGATAAGCACGGCTTCAGCACCTCCTGCGAGGCCGCAATTCAAGGCGATATAGCCCGCGTCGCGACCCATCACTTCGACGATAAAAAGTCGGTTGTGAGAGTCTGCTGTATTACGAATTTTGTCGAGTGCATCTACCGCTGTATTGAGAGCGGTATCGTACCCGATGGTATAATCAGTTCCGTAGAGATCATTGTCTATCGTACCAGGAGCACCTACAACAGGCATTCCGAATTGCTGGTAAAATGCATGTGCACCAGCATATGAACCGTCTCCTCCGATCACTACAAGGCCTTCCACGCCTGCTTCCTTGAGGCGGTTGTACGCTACTTCGCGACCCTCGGGGGTGCGAAAGCGCTCAGAGCGCGAGGTCTTGAGAATCGTACCTCCACGCTGTATAATATTGCTGACCGAATGGCGGTCCATTCGTTCAAAGTCACCGTCGATCATTCCTTCATATCCACGGCGAATGCCGACGACTTCAAGGCCATGATATAAGGCCGTGCGTACGACTGCTCGGATGCATGCATTCATGCCGGGGGCGTCGCCACCGGAAGTGTACACACCGATTCGCTTCATTTTCTTCATCTAGCAATTGTCTTGATCAGCGACGAAAATACTAACTGTTTGTTAATCCTGAGTGACGCTTTGGTAATAAATTTTCAGAATTATATATCTGAATCGTTTTCGGAGGTGTTTTTCGTAGCAGGTTCTTCTGAAATAGTTTCAGCTTCCTCCTGGATTACGCTTTCAGCGCTGTCGGAAGCACTTTCATCAGTGTTTTCTGACGCTGTTTCCGTTTCGTCTATCACAGGCTTTTCAGCAGCTTGTTTTCCATTTTTTATCAAACCAAATGTCATAATAAAGCTGGAAATGAGGATCGTCAAGAGCAGAATTCCTTCGGGGAAGCCCTCTACCTTGATGCCTGCCGGGATAGCGAAAAAGAGCAATACAGTAATCAAGCCTCGAGGTGCGATCCAGAACTCCGGGAAGATGTCTTTCAGGAAGAATATTCTAAGACCAAGATAGCGTGTAAGGTAAATAGCTGCGAGTACAGCAGTAGATACGATCCATACCTGAGGAGAAACGAGTTCGCCCAAATCGATCGACATACCAAACAAGACAAAGAAGAAGGTTCGTACCACGAAGGCCGACTCAAATGTCAGTGTCTTAAAATCATGGAAAATTTCACCAAAATTTGCCCCAACCAATTTATCCATTCGGCCAGGGAAAAACACCTTACGGTTATTGAGAATAAGGCCAAATACGAGCACAATAAAGAGTGCTGAGTACAGGTGCAAGAAGTACTTACTTGCAGTATAAAGGGCTACCAGTGCTGCAATCAGCAAGAATAGTCGAACGTGCCCTTTGAGCAATGGAAAGGTAGCGATAAGGCCATAACTCAGGCCTACGGCCATGAGAAGGGTAAGCAATAAAAGGCCAAACTCTTTGGCTGCCAGTGCGCCCGTCATACCGTCTTCACCGCTCAATGCGCCTGCTAACACATAGAAAATTACAATTCCGAAAATGTCCGAGAAGGCCGATTCGAAAATCATAAACTCCTTTTTGCGCTCAATCAAGGACTGCACGCTCGGAATAATGATCGCAGAACTCATCACCGCAAGGGGGACGCTATATAAAAATGCAATCGGGAAGCCCATGTCGAAGACCTGCATCATCACCAGTGCGCTAAGCCCTGCCGTTGAGAGCAGCAGCACAATGGACAGGATAAGCGATTGAGTCAGTATTTTTCCTTTTTCCCTTGATAAATGAATATCCAGAGCCGCTTCCAACACGATGAGGATTACACCTACAGTTCCCAAACTCGGTAGTATCATGTTTAGGTCCTCTGCAGGGATTTCGACAAACTGACCTACGATATAACCAAGTACCATCAGCATGAGCACTGACGGAATGTTGGTTTTGGAAGAAAGATAATTGAAAAAGAATGAGGCGATAACCACAAGGCTGGCACTCAGAACAATCAGATTAGCATCCATAATTAAGTGTTAGGCTAGTAAATATAGGGAAAAATGAAAGCGAGGGTATTTTTCCCTATTTCGGACTATGGGTAAAGACCCAGGTCACCACCAAAAGGTAAAATTCTCAAATCGCTCTCCGCCCTCGCGCAAGCGCAGCCGCGCCCGCAGGATATACGCACCTTGGCGTAGCCTTGCCGCAAGCGTGTAGCGATACCAGGTATTGCGCTGAGTGCCGCCCTGACGACGAATCTCGTCAGGAATAGTAGCTACGACTTTGCCTTGCATATCCAGGAGCTCTAACGTGATGGACTCAGCATCGGCCAGCGCTGACCAGTCTAGGCGAAAGCGCAATTCCTGTGCGTCAGCGCCTTCTCGGCTGGCCACGGCCAGAGGCCGGGAGCGATCCGGCGTCGTCGCAAGAAAATAATTCGGATTGCCTGTCCACTCGCTGGTGTCGCCAGCCGCGAAGATCACACGCGTGATCCAGAAGTAAAATGTGCTGTCGGCGAGGCTGTACTCGACGGCTTCCGTCGATGTGACGACCTCCTGGCGGGTATCGCCAGGGCAATTCGCAAAACAGAGCTCATTGTTGGTGAGGACATATTCATAGCCGATCGCTCCTGGCACCGGAGCCCAGCGTATGATAAACGAACCTTCAACCACTCCAGGAACGCCATTGCCGCCTTTGGGAGGAGCTATGTGGTCTTGCGCCGAAACAAAAAATGGCGCGATAGCCAGAATGGAAATTATGAAGTAGAATACAGCTGTTTTCATGTCTGTACTAACGCATATTCTGCCTGAATTGTGAGGCGTTTTTTCGTCGGGTAGGGGACATGGACTGAAGGCACTGAGCGTTGATCCTTGCTGTGCGATCTTTGATCCCCGATATTTTTGCAGTTTTTTTTGAGAATCCAAGTGGTCAGACGACTTAAGTGGTCTGACCACTTGCGCGCGCGACTGTAGGGTATACCCGTTAGACGCAGGTTTTCAATATGCATCAACAGATTCGGGGACTTTTATCAAAAAAAAATTATGACTTCAAGCTTTCGCCGAGCTGGACGAGCATATCGCTGAGTGATTGACGATCAGCTTTTTCAGCTTTGACAGTCTTGATCAATTCGAGCGTTTCGTTATGCTGATTGATAATGCGTTCTTCCAGACGTTGTAGGCGGCCTTCGATTTCCTGACGGAAATCAACAAGTGCAGTCTGCCC
>JBGCFB010000321.1:0-11320 GCA_045106685.1 Bacteroidia bacterium
GCTATCATCGCACCACAACCCGCGTGCTCCACTGCCGGCTATTTCCCCGAACAAAAACAACATACATGCCTGGCTTTAGATCGGTTTCCACACGTGCCGTAGAAACTCCCAGGGTAAGCTCTTGAGTCAAAAGTACCTTACCTTGAAGGTCTATGATCTGAATCTCATATTGGCCTGACTTGACATCAAGCTGGATGTTCAGTGCGTCACCGCTGGAAGGATTCGGAATTACTGATAGTTGCGGCTGAGCAGGCTGAATTTGGATGTGGATACTGGAATTATTACAGAGGTCTTCGAGCTGAAGACTGTCAAGTGACTTCGCATCTAAGGTGAGTGTGCCGCGCATGCCGATTTGCTCATAGAAGCGCATATTGGAGGTAACGTCGCCGAGCGAGATCGCACCGAGGGAGATCGACTGAATCGACCCCCAATTCGGCACGCATCCGGTATTCGTCACCGGCCAGCCAATGCTACCAAGTTTGAAATCATCATACACAATATGAGCTCGACCGTCGGCCATAAGCACACTAGGTAAGTCATAACCAAATGGGATACTGCTATAGTTATACGTCCTGAAATGCCGCGCCCATTGGCTGTGCTCATTAGGGCGACTTTCTGAAGGATCGTATTCCAGCATAAAAGCATAGCTTTCGCCCAAACCACCGATAAGGAGATTCCCATTAGGTAGTAGCTGGGCATCGGTCGTAGCGAGATCCCAGATCGCGCCACTATGTCCGGTAGGATGACTGAAGATGGATGAACGAACATAGTTTCCCGTCGCATCCATTTCCACATGAGATCCCATCACAAAGGAAGCTCCAAATGGGTCCTCAGGATCGATAATCACCGCCAATACAAAATAAAGATTTCCTACGATGCTCAGGTTTCCATTAGGGTGTTCGATGAGGCTGTGAAAAAAAGCATAACTCGCCGCGCCGGCAGCCCAGTCAGGATTCTCATTTAGTTCACCTGTGGCGTCCCCATGATAAAAAGTGCGAGCCCATTTGAGCGTTCCTACACTGTCTAATCGTACGATAAAGGTGTTTTTTCCTGTACTGGCAGCATAGGCCAGATCGCCATTCTGAAGCTCTTTTATAGGAAAGCGCCAGCTGCCAGCGGCAAAAAGTGCAGAAAGCCCTTCAAAGGCGAAATTGCTTTGGCGCTTGCTCCATAGGACATCGCCTTGGGCGTCGATTTTCATAACAAAAGGCAAAGCTGCACTTAAGACTTCAGCGCCTGCATTTGAGAAGCCGCTAATGAGAAAACCGCCATCGCGGGTCGCGATGATATCCGTCGCCATCTGCGTCTGTCCGTTTCCGTAGCGTTTACTCCATATCGGATCTCCAACGCTATCCACCTTGGCGACGACAATATCGAATTCACCCAAAAGGTGCGTATTGGCACCATTACAAAATGCGCCATCGCGAATATCATGGGTGCCGACGATGAGGAAGCCATCAGCGACCTCGATGATATCAGATACATATTCAAGATGGCGCTGCTTAGCACATGGGAAGCCATTGCTTCCGCTACTGTAAAAGCTGCTTAGCTGTTTTGACCAAACAGGATTGAAGCTCGAATCTGTGTGGATCAATGCGATATCACCGCGCGTAGCGTGATTATTATTTCCGATCGATCCCGCCAGGATAAATCCATTACCTGATGGCTTGATAGCAGAAGCGATACTCGAATTGCTTCCCGTAAAATCAAGCTTCTTTTGGGATACCTGAGCATGAACTGCTTGAATGCATACTAACACCAGGAGGCTTGTAAGAAATGTTTTCATGGCTTTAGTTTTTGAAAAATGATTGTGTTTTTCAAAAGTCACCGCTTTCGCTTATTTAAACCATTTCATTTTCTTGCCTTTACTAAAAGGATCATGCATAAACTCAGCCCAGAATTTGCATTGATTGTCGTTATTGAGCTAACATTCAGGTTCTCGGCATTTTCAATTTATCCCGCATCCTAAACAATTGTATGGCAATCCCACGTGCATTTTTGTTATTCAACACCCTCAGCAGCGAAGAATCTAAGCGTTTTCGCGACTTTGTCCAGTCGCCTTATCATAATCGAAGCCAAAAGCTCATTCGTCTGTTTGAATTATTGGAACCTCATTTTCCGTTAAAAAAGCAAGATGATGAACTGGAAGAAGAAGTTTCCGAAAGCCTTATCGAGCTCCTTGCGGAAAGTGATCTTTTCCCGCAGGATACCGTGGCAGAAAGTGCGCTTAGCAATTTACTGAGTCGTTTCAGGGCCTTAATTGAGACCTTTTTTATTCATGAACAAATTTCCCAAAACGCTCATCAGGCACATTTTACAGCACTACAAGACCTGGGAAAGCGAGTCGGTGCCGAAGACTTTTTTACCCGAAATGCCGACAAGTTTGAGAAAACACTCACAAAAGAAAACGCGCTGAGTATTGCAGGCAGCTGGCACCTTTTCCGATTGGCCGAGATGAAGCTTTCCTTCTCGACTATGCATGCTGACCGGGCCGATAGCTATCCGCTTGAAGATGCTCGCAAGCTGCTTCAAACATACGTGCTGATCAACCATATGCGCTATGAGTTGAGCGCACTCAACAGACGGCAGCTTACAGGTGAAGAATACACGTTTCGCATGCAGGAACCCTTTCTCACGTATCTGAGCGAGGAAAAGTCGTTACTAGCGCATCCGCTATTGTCACTGTATTATCATATGGTGCGTTGTTTTGACCAGCCTGATAATGAAGCATTTTTCCAGGAACTTCAAGTAGCGTGGAAAGCACATATTTCAAAAATTGCAGAGACGGAGTCTTCAGAACTCTTTGCAGCATATGTGAACCTGTACATCGCTCGAAAACGACGTGGTAAGCAGAGTCTTGAAGATATCTTCCATCTGTATCGCGATGCGGCTTCTGGCGGTGGCCTGGTTTCAAGCGAAGGCATTCAGGTAGGAAACTATCTCAACGTTGTAGATGTAAGTCTGGCGCTGTGCCGCGCTGCGGATTCGAGTGATTTTGAAGAAGAAATACTGAAATGGTTGCGCACATTTTTAAATGAAAAACGCCCGGAGATTCGAGGTGCAGTACGCGATAGTGCATGGCAATTGGCGCAGGCGCTGATTGCATATCATCAATACGATTTCAAACAAGCTGCCCAACTCCTCCAACTGCAAAGTGGTGACCTCATGCTAGAACTCAAGCGTCGCGTCTTGCTGGTCAAAGTGTATACCACACTTGAGGAATGGGACCTTTGCGAGTCTGTCCGATCTTCAGGTTATATTTTTTTACATCGAAAAAAGGAGCGGTTTTCAGAAGAGAAATTTGAGGTTTGGAACACCTTTTTCCTTTTGACAAAATCACTGATACAGCTCTTGTCACAAGATTGGAATGATAAGGAAGCTTGGGAGAAATTTGCTCAAAAACTCCAGCAAAGTCCTCACTTGGAAAGCCGCGCCTGGCTTGAGCGATTTTATACTTCAAGCTTTAATAATTAGGATCGAGCATCAAACAGCAAGCATCGAACAGCCATTTTTTTACTGTACCAATAACTTACCCACAAAACGCTTGTGGCGTGTTTCGACATGAACGATATACAAGCCAGGACTGAGAAATGGCAACGAGAAGGTTTGCTCGCTGCCTTCAAGTTTCGCGCTTTTTACAATCTCGCCTTGCATATTCATAAGTCGTAGCGTTCCAGGATTATGTGTACCAAATTCGCAATGAATAGTACTTCCAGAAGCGACAGGATTGGGATATAAGACAAGGTCCTGAGCTAGATCAGGCGGCGTAATTCCATCCGGCGCACAGACAGTCTGAATGGCAAGGCAAGCTTCAGGAACTTTGGTGGTAATATCATCAACCTGAATGATTATTCCGCCAGTATACGATTCGAGGAATTCCGCAGCGGAGCACTGCATGGTGTCTCGGCCGGTATTGACAAACACAATATCAAGGCTATCAAAGGTATTGCTCCGCCGCGAGCGGGCGCCGCCCAGCACCACTTCCTCACGCTGAGGCAAGGTCAGGACGCTGGTAAACAGAGATTTGTACTGTGGGTAAGCCAGCAGCACGGTGTCGATAAGCTGGAAGCTGGGACTGAATTTAAGTGCAATCGCTGTAGATTCACCATGGCCTCCCAGCCAGATATTATCATTGTCGTCGATCGCGATGGATATGGCTCCTTCGTCTGTAGTGGGCAAGCCAATCGCCTGATTGGCAAGCACTTGGCGTGAGGAAATATCGAGGATCGTAAGCTGAGCATCGTCGGTTCCAAGGCGATGCCCGGCTGGCCCACTTTGCCCTGCGGCAAAAAGCCGCCCGCCTCGCTCCGCCATTTGCCAAAAGCCCGTCCCATCCGCATCGGCACGCGAGCGATTGAGCAAGGTGTCCCACAAGACATTACCGGAAGCATCCACCTGCCGCAGTAAGCCATAAAAGCTCGCCGTAGCTGAATCCGCAACCTGGCCTCCGATCCAAATATTACCACCCACCGATGGCAACAGGTCCAGACCGAGTTCGGCCCTGCCTTGTCCGCCATAAAAATCGAGATCAATTGTATTGAAAAGCGTATCTGTGCGAAGAAGCATACTACTAATCCGCCATGATGAAGGAAGGGTAGCATCGACTTCAAGGGCCCGACCAGTGATGAGAATGTCACCATTTACGTCTTGTGTAATAGCCCAGCCATGTGAAGCAGGAACGCCGTAAAGGCTAGGCAGTAATTGTGTCGGAAAGTCGTCCAAACCCCAGATCTTGCTTTGCTTAACCTTGCCATCCGCATCAACCACGACGGTCCACATTTGCTGAAAATCCTGGGTGCTACCAAGTATTGTTTCTTCTGCTTCCACCACGCCGACTGCGGCGATATCGCCATTGTTCAGTTCTACCAAATCCAGGAATGCGGCACCACGCTTGCCAGCAAGCGGAAAATATGTTTCCACCCATTTTACGCAACCACAAGGATCGACTTTCATCAAAAAAGCAGAATCGGGTTCAGAGCCCTGTAAGCCTCCCCAGAATCCAGCCATCGCAAAATGGCAGTCATCCAGTGCGATCGTTCTTGCGGCCGCATCTTTAACTTTAAGATTGTCCAGCGTCGTGGGTAAAACTTGTGCGTAGCTTTTTATCAAAAAAAAGAGGGCGAGCAAAAGAAGGGCTTGGCGCATGTTTTTGGGATAAAGGTTAGATGTAATTGGGCTGTTTTATTACACAAGATCAATAACCAATAAAGCCTTCGAATAAAAAATTACAATAAAGCTGTAGTCCTAAATTAGTTGCCATGCTCGTCTAAAAAGCGTTTGATTTTGCTTTCAGAGCCCACGTCCTTTGGGCGATAAAAAACACTCCCTTCTACTTCCGGCGGAAGATAAGATTGCTTGCCAGCCTTGCCTTGATAGTCATGGCTATACTTGTAGTTCGCGCCATAGCCCATGTCACGCATCATCTGCGTGGGAGAATTGCGCAAGTGGAGCGGCACAGGATAAGGCGGATCAGCCTTTACGCGCTTCATTGCCTCATTTATCGAGACATAGGAAGCATTACTTTTGGGCGATGCGGCGAGGTAGGTGGTGGTTTGTGCCAAAATAATCCGGGCCTCGGGCATGCCGATTTTACTCACAGATTCGAAGCATGCATTGGCCAATAGGAGGCCATTAGGATTGGCATTACCGATGTCTTCACTTGCCAAAATGATCAGCCGGCGTGCGATAAACTTTACGTCTTCGCCGCCTGCGAGCATGCGCGCGAGCCAATAAATGGCTCCCTGAGCATCACTTCCCCGGACGCTTTTAATAAAGGCCGAGATGATATCATAATGCTGCTCGCCAGACTTGTCATAGAGGGCAATGTGCTCCTGCGCAACAGCTTGGATACCTTCGTCAGTGACGGTAATCGTTTCTTCACCTTCGTGGACATCCACGAATATTTCGAGCAAGCCGAGGCTTTTGCGCGCATCGCCGCCTGCCAGGCGAAAAATCGCCTCTGTCTCCTTTAATTCAATATTTTCTTGCTGCAAAAACTCATCGCGGGCAATAGCATCAAGCAGCAAAGCACGAGTCTGTTCCGCATCAAGCGGTTTCAGCACATACACCTGACAACGCGATAAAAGCGCAGCATTTACTTCGAAGGAAGGGTTTTCGGTTGTGGCTCCAATCAGTGAAATCAGCCCTTGTTCAACTGCTCCCAGGAGTGCGTCTTGCTGAGATTTGTTGAAGCGGTGAATTTCATCAATAAAAAGGATTGTACCAGGAAATCGGCGAGCATGTGCGATGACTTCCCGCACGTCCTTGACGCCTGCCTGGATGGCACTTAGCTGTTTGAAAGGGCGCTCGGCTTGTTCTGCGATAATACGTGCGAGCGTAGTTTTGCCTATCCCTGGAGAACCCCAGAGAATCATGGAGGGCATGCGCTGACTTTTGAGCATCTGCCGGAATGGGCTACCTTCTTTGACGAGGTGTTCCTGCCCGATCACTTGATCGAGGCTACGAGGGCGAACTCGCTCCGCCAGCGGCGGACGCGCAGCAGATGTATTAAAGAGGTCCATTACAGCATGTTCAGACGCTTGAGCAAATCGTCTTTGTACGTACGTGTGATCGGCACTTCCATCTCATCAATACTAAGAGTGTACTGTGAGATATCAATGTTGGTAATAAACTGAGCGTTTATAATATAGTTGCGATGTACGCGAACGAAGTCTGAATCAGGAAGTTTTCCGTTGAATTCCTTGAGTGAAATTTTTGCATTATAACGTTTTCCATCAGAGAAAATCGTGCAATAATCGTCCTTTACTTCGATCCAGCGAATACTGGAAATCGGAATTTTAACCAACTTGTTTCCAATTTTGAGGAAGAAGCTGTCGCGAATAAGCGGTGTTGGGGCTTGTTGTTCTTCTGACTCCGATTCAACTTTTCTAGCAAATTGTTGAATGGCAATCTCGATTGCAGTGAGCAATGCATTCTCATTAAAAGGCTTATTCAAAAAACCGTACGGTTCTGTTTCCTTCGCTCGTGAAAAGCTTTCATAGTCCTGAAGACTGGTTATAAAAATAACCGGAACAGGCTGTTTTTTAGTTAGCTCTTTAGCAAACTGAACACCGTCTTTACTGCCCTTTATTACAATATCGACTAATAACAGATCGGGCTTCGCTTCTTCAAAAAGTGCGAGGCCATCCTTCGCGTTATCTACCACTCCTACAAGTTCATGACCTATAGACTTAAGCATTGCTTTAATCTTTCGGACATTGAGTGGCTCGTCCTCCACCAGCATTATGCGAATCTGGTTGTTGCTCATCGTGGTTTTTAGGTAAGTCGTCGCTTTAATCAGGAAAAAATAGGGACAGAGATTACTACCTCCGCTCCGTTTGATATATTATCAGAAACAAATATAGTACCGTCCATGGCTTTTAGCCAAGATTGTGCAGTAATTAAGCCTAAACCGACGCCTTTACTTTCATTAGCATCCGGCTTAATTTGTTTTCTAGAAAAGGTAAATGGCTGTGATTGTTTTTGCAAAAATCCACTTCCCTGGTCTCTAAAAATTAATTTGTATTGATTTTGTTCCCTATTAGAAGCACCTTTTATAGAAATGTCACTCCCATCGGGACTAAACCTAATCGCATTATCCAAAACGACTCCAATAACCGCTTGAAGACTAATATTATCAGCCAAAACCGTTTGGGGTTCAATTTCTGTATGAATTTCTATACTCCTTTGAGCCAAAACAGATCGAAACCGGCCAGTACTCTTTGAGACAGCAGTATTCACATCTACTTCTTTCAACTCGATAAATGCATGAGGAAGCTGGCTCCGCATATATTCAATGAGCTTATCAACAAGCCCTCGTAAGCCTGAGAGGTTGCCGTCGAGCTCGTTAAACAAATCTCTGATTTCGTCTAGGTCTCCGTCCTCAATATAGGACTCCAGCAAATAGTCAATTCCATTTGTAACCGAAATCGGCCCTCGCAGATTATGACCTATAAGGCTCAAAATTTCTTCTTTGGCTCTGGCGGCGTCTGCACCTTGAATCAAAGCTTCTTCCATTTCGAGCATCACCTTTTGAGAAACAGCCTCTGTTTCTAGAAGTTGCTGCATACGTGCATTGTCTTTTTTCCATTTTGATAAAACGAAAAGCAGGACAAGGCATAAAACCACAATTACCAAAAGGAGAAAAATATTCATTGACCCAAATGCTGATGACCTGTAATATACGCAGCCACGACAAACTAGCAAAAAGGCGACCGCAATTGACTATTAGCGAAATGGACGAGAATAATATTCGAAATTAAGGGCTAGTACCGCAGACACTAATCTCTAGCAATCATAACAGCCCTATCAAATATGCACTCCGTTTCAGGTAGAATAGCAGCAAGCCTCCTACAGCTGACAGGAGTCAGACCACAGCCTGTAAGGTTCAGCATGCTCAGTCGAGGAAGCTTGGGTAAAAGGTCAAATAGCACCACAGAATCGAGTCGCGGGTTAAAACTAAGATCCAATTGCTGCAGGTTTTCCAGCTTCTCCAATGAAGACGGGAGATTACGTAAATCTGTCGCTTGTAAGTTCAGTACCTCAAGCTGACTTAATTTGCCGAAATTTTCAGGTAATAGCTTAAAAAGGTTGCCCTTTATAGGAGAACCTGCATCTTTGCGGTACATAATCAATCTGGAAGGCCCCATATGAAGTGCCTTCAAATTTTTCAGTTTCAAAATATCTTTTGGAAAAACACGCAGCCCACAACCAGTCAGATCCAGTACTTTTACTTCTTTTGGTTTTTCAAGGGCTTCTTTCAAAGGTGGGCACTGAGCATTAGCGCTAAGCACCACAAACATTAGGCTAAGGCCTAATACAATAGCTTTCATCACACGTTTCTGTTAAAAAATCTCTATTAAACACGTCGGATTTTTATTTTAAATGTAAATAAAATTCGCGCGAATTAAAAGATTTTAAATCGGATAATAAAATTGTGTGAATAAAAAAAAGAAGGCCTCCCGATTGGGAGGCCTATCCACATCACCACATGTTAAGTTTGGTTGCACAATTAAATGTGCGAAAGAACGATTGACAGTGATATATACTGGCTGAGGCTAGTCTCGTTGCCCAATTTGGGGCTATACTGAGCCTGCGTGTCTAATGAGTGAATATGTGTGTCCTGCATAGTATCTTTGGCTCATGAAGACAGAGCAGGAACGCAAACGATTTTTCAATCGGGCACTTATTGTTGGGACGATATTCACGGGAATTTTCCTGTTGATATTCTGGTGGAGTACCAAACGCCAAGACCACGCCTTCTATCTCCCGGAGGATTATTCGGGGTGGATTACGATTGTGCATAGCTATCCCGGAGCCGACCCTTTACCAGAAGAGGATGGCGTTTTGCAGGTGCATGTCACGGACAGTAGTGGAATTATATACACGTCCACTCACCTGGAGCAAGGCTGGAGCAGAAACGATTTCTTCTGGGAGACTCCTACTGGCCTTAAGCCTATTCCTAAATATATCGACGAGGAAGATGGCTATCTTATTTACCTCCATCGCAACGAGTTCTACCATTTTAGCCATCATGCATTTATGGATGAACTACCAGTCGGAGCCGATACGACGATGTGGGACGGAACGCATATTATCAAGTACGCCTCAAATGATCGGGTGTATAATCCTGGCATTAAAACAGTGGAGTTTTGGTATATTTCGAAAAAAGCTGAACCTATCACATTCAACCCTCCAAAAAATCTAAACGACCTTTCGGACAAGCCACTTCGGGAGGAAAGTCTTAAAGATTAACATGGTTTAACCACAATTAAACATGCCCACCGCGACGCAATCCAACCTTGATTTTTCCAATACAGAACTGGCTTTCAAAGCCAAATCTGACCGCCAGCTCACCAAAGCGTACTGGCTATTCAAAGCAATCGGAATTCCCTGGCTCAACGCCATCGGCCCCAAGATGCTCATGCTTGCTCTCAATATGAGGTTGCCCGTAAAGGGCCTCGTAAAGAATACGCTATTCGAGCTTTTTTGCGGTGGAGAAACCTTGGCAGAAACGGGAGAAACATCCAAGTATTTGTTCCAATATAATGTGCGGACCATTCTTGACTATTCTGTAGAAGGGGAAAAGAATGAAGCTGGTTTTGATGAAACAAGAGATGAAATCATCAAGGCTTTCCAGCACGCTGCGGCCTATCCTGAAGTCGCTTTTTGTGCATGTAAAGTAACCGGTGTCGGAGACTTTGATATTCTTGCAAAAAAACAAACTGACCAGCCGCTCTCAGGAGCCGAGGCAGCTTCTTTCCAGCGCACATACGATCGCCTGGACGCTATTTGCCGAGCTGCAGTGGAAGCAAAGACTCCTGTTTTTATCGACGCAGAAGAAAGCTGGATCCAGGACACCATCGATGCGATGGCGGAGGAAATGATGGCTCGCTATAATCAGGATAACGCCTGGGTAAGCACGACTGTGCAGCTTTATCGCCACGACCGACTAGCGTATCTCGCAGACCTTATCGAACGCAGCAAAGCAGCAGGTTATCAGCTTGGTGTAAAGGTCGTTCGTGGGGCGTATTTAGAAAAGGAAAATGCGCGAGCTGAAGAGCAAGGTTATGCTACACCCATGCAAGCAAATAAGGCTGCAACGGATCATGATTATAATGATGCGCTGCGATTATGCATGAAAAATATCCCGCATGTACACATCTGCGCAGGAACTCACAATGAGGCTAGTAGTAGGCTGTTAGCCGAACTGATGGATGAACATGGCATTGAACCGGGCCACACCAATGTGCTTTTTTCGCAATTGCTGGGCATGTCGGATAACATCAGCTTCAATCTTGGCCACGGAGGTTACAACACAGCAAAATACTTGCCTTATGGACCTGTGAAGGCGGTGATGCCATATCTGATTCGCCGTGCGCAGGAGAACACCTCTGTTGCCGGACAGGCTGGCCGTGAACTTCAGCTCCTTTCGAAGGAGCGAAAGCGGAGGAAATGAGTGTCATTTCGAGGGTTAATACAGGCGATGCCTGCAATATGTATTTTGATGACAAATACGTTCTTTCTATTGTTTCCGCCTTGGCGGAAAAGCTCCAGAGGAGCTTCAGGTTGGTAGATCATCATGGCCCCTCCATGTTTAGCTCCGGAGGAGCGGCCCATTCAGTGCCGCTCCTCCGGAGCTAAAACACAGGTGTGTTCGAGTTCTACCAACCTGGCGCTTCTCTGAAGCGCTGCTACCTTTGGCAGCAAGTTTTAAGAATTGGAAACACTTTTACTTAGCTGATAATCAATAAACTACAAAACTTGTCATAAGCAGCCGCGTAGCTGGCGAGAAATCTTGACTTTTAGTCCGAAATTCGAC
>JBGCFB010000322.1:0-7418 GCA_045106685.1 Bacteroidia bacterium
AGGTTGTCATGTCGAGCCGCGAAGCTGGCGAGACATCTTGACTTTTAGCATTCTAAGTCGACAAAGTCAAGATTTCTCCTCAGCTACGCGAGTCGAAATGACAATTTTGCTAAAAAATTGGCTTACACAGATCCGTTAGACAACCTCAGCGAATGAAAGATGGCAGACAAGTGTTTAGGTTTATTATCTTGAACTATTTTCGTTAGGATTGCTAACCTCTGTCAGCGCTTTAAGCATAGTGATGAAGCGCTGACAGAGGTAGTGCAACCAGTCGTAGCATTGTTTATTATCTTGAAACATTATCTCACGCTTTAGAAATAGAAAATGGCAATTATTGTAAAACACAGAAAAACTGGCGCTAAAGCTTTGCTCATAGGGGCAGGATTTGGCGCGCATGCTTCAGCAAGACCGGATTTTATTTGGGGTGATTGGTCGCCACGAAAAGAAAGCGGAACAGTGCGTACTGTTGCTATTTGTGGTAAGAATGGAGTTGTGCGTTGGGTGAATTCCTCAGAAATAATCGTAGTCGAAATAGATGGAATGGCTGTTTCCGATTTTGACATTACAGCCAAAATCGGCTAGGGCGAGTGTCCGTAGAACTAGGGCTTCCACTTCCCTTTTGTAAAAAAATCAATCATCTGGCTAGTCATATTCGCTATTAACTCTTCGCAGACAAGCCCTTGGAGCTTGTCTGCGAATTGTCGAGCTAAAAGGAGACTTTTGTCAAATTTTTTTAAAAAAAGCTAACTACGCATAAAGGCTGCGCAGTGCCTCCTGACCTTTGGATCATCAAACGAAAAACAATTATGAAAAAGGTCATTTCAACTGAAAACAGCGCTCGTAGAATTCCAATCAAGATGTGGCTTGACGACATCGAAGACGGAGCGTTTGCCCAGGCGAGCAATCTTGCGAGCCTTCCTTTTGCTTATAAGCATATCGCGTTGATGCCTGATAGTCACCAGGGATACGGAATGCCAATCGGCTCTATTTTGGCGACCAAAGGTGTCGTTGTACCAAACGCCGTCGGCGTCGATATTGGCTGCGGAATGTGCGCATTGCGTACCGAGCTTACGGACTTGGATAAGCCGACTTTGAAGAAGATTCTGGGCGAAGCACGAAAGCTTATTCCAGTGGGAATGGCCTGGCATGATGAAGCCCAGGACGAAGCCTTGATGCCAGCAGGTCATGAGGACCTTGCGGTTGTAAACCGAGGTTACACGCGTGCGCTCAAGCAGATCGGTTCACTCGGTGGAGGAAACCACTTTGTCGAAATCCAGAAAGGTTCTGATGGCCATATCTGGGTGATGATTCACTCTGGTAGCCGTAACCTGGGTTATGGTGTCGCCAAGTGGTACAACCAGGCTGCGATCCGTTTGAATGAGCGCTATTTTTCTGCTGTTACCAAAAAGATGGAGCTGGCTTTTCTTCCTATCGAAACTCCTGAAGCCAAGAACTATATCAAAGAGATGGACTACTGTATCGAGTTTGCGCTCGCTAACAGAAAGCTGATGATGACGCGCATGGTCGAGGCGATGACGACGATCATCGGTGCATTCGAACATGGTGAGATTATCAACAAGGCGCACAACTTCGCTACCTGGGAGAACCACTTTGGTGAGAACGTGATGGTGCACCGTAAAGGTGCGACCCGCGCTTTCGAAAATGAGCTGGGCATGATTCCTGGTTCTCAGGGAACGAAGTCGTACATCGTTCGCGGAAAGGGAAATCCTGAAAGCTTTAAGTCATGTTCGCACGGCGCTGGTCGCCGCATGGGGCGTAAGCAAGCCATCCGCGAGCTAGACCTCGAAGCCGAAATCGCGATTCTCGAATCGAAAGGTGTTGTGCACGGCGTGCGCCATGCAGGTGACCTCGATGAGGCTGTGAGCGCTTACAAATGTATCGACGAGGTAATGGCTAATCAGCCTGATCTGGTTGATATTGAGGTGGAGCTATCGCCTTTGGCGGTGCTGAAGGGGTAGAAAATTAGTTTAGCGTTATGGGTTTGGGGTTTTGAGTTCAGGTAAGATTTTTTACTAAAAAGGGAACTCAAAACACCCAACTCTAAACACAAAACAAGCCCAATCTGAATTGTTATTCCACAACGATCGCAAACTGCCCTTCTATATCCAGATAGGTGCTGTCGGTCTCATTTCGAGTGCCATTAAATTTAAATGTACCAATGAGTAAGTCCCCCGTAGCGGGGCTTTTTTTGTTGAGAATCAGTGATACTGATTTGAAAGAGCCTTCAGATGACTTTTTGTATTTGCCGCCAGATTCATTGTCATAGGTGTCATACTGAACACTATACAGATGTCCGATCACGGTAATATGAACCTCTTCGAGATAAGCGTTTCCCTTTCCATAGATAAATACGCTGAGGCTGTCATCATGTGAAGTTGCGCGGGCAAACGGTAAGCGCGTGCTATCAACCGTCATACTGTCGTTTCTCCGCTCGATCGAGCAGATCGCATTGTGCGGAATATGTACCGTATCAATGGCGGTAGTGATAGTGTCGGCAAGATTCAGGAATGCGGTATCTGTTTTTATCATGTACCAGGGATAGGACCACTCCTCGCTATCAAACGCTGGTGCTTCTACAGCCGGGTTTATTATAACCGGATGCCATGAGAATTGTGAACTAATCGTTACCCAGGCTACACAAAGGGTAAGTGCAATGATTTTCATATTGATAAAAACAGTCTTGGGCGACAAAAATAGCGATAAAGTTCGATGCGAGAGATGCAAAAACGCGCGCCTTTTTCATCTATGGCTTTTGGCTTTTTTGAAGATCGGGGGCCTACAAAAGGAGCATCAAGAATCAAACATCGAGGACCTTTAGGACCGATACACCACAGCATTACAATGCATACCAGCTCCAACGGAAGCAAAAACATAGGTCTGACCAGGCTGAAGGGAAAAGCCTTCGATCTTGCCTTTGCGGACAAGATCAAATAAGGTCGGCACCGTGGCTACAGAGGAATTACCCAAGAAGGAAATACTTGACGGCATCTTGTGTGCATATTCTTCCTTTTCCTGTCCATATAGCTTCATCAAATTGCGGGCGATAACGGTAAGCATTTTGGCGTTAGCCTGATGAAAGAAGAACATGTCTACATCACGTGGTGTGAGACTGGCTTTGTCGAGTGCCTGCTGGACGACTTTGGGTAGCCAGGTTGTAGCGTAGCGATAGACGTCTTTACCATTCATTTTGAAATAGGTCTGGCCTTCGGCATCCGGGTTGAGCGATGCGCCAAGCCGGATAGCATCGAGGTCGTCCAGGCCATGTGAAAAGGTCGCATGCGCAAGCACGCCATCATCTTCGCCGATTTCACCTGCCGAGATAATCGCCGCTCCACAGCCGTCAGACATGAGCATACTATCCATATCATGCGGATCGAGCAGACGCGATACCACTTCTATGCCTACGACAAGTACGTGTTTGGCTTCGCCCGCCTTGATCAGGCGGTTGGCCTGAATAACACCTTGCACCCAGCCTGGGCAGCCAAAAAGAATATCGTATGATGGACACTCATAATTCTCGACTCCAAGTCGGTTCTTAAGCATCGCTGCCAGATTGGGGACAGTATGAAAACCATTCTTGCTGTCGCCCACTGCTCCCTTGAGCATATTGCCCGCATTATGCGCTACGATAATCGCTTCAAGATCATTCGGTTCTATACCCGCGTCGGCAATCGCTGACTGGCTGGCTTCCAGCATAATATCGATGCTCTCCTGAGCGTCACCGATGAACCTCCTTTCCTGGATGCCTGAGATTGCCTGTAGTTTTTCGACGATCTCACTACCGGGTTTTTGAATGGGAACCCCGTCTTTTCCAAAAAACTCCCAATCCTCAAAATAATGATTGTCAATGCGCTGACTCGGTAAAGCGGCGCCTGTACCGCGAATGATGCTTTGTGTGGCCATTATGCTAAAGTAAGACTTTTTGGCTTTTGACGGGTTGGCTTTTGGCGATTGGTCCGAAACTATTTTGCACGTATTGTTTTGTGTCTAGGGTTAAGGGTTTTGAGTTCGCTTTTTTTTATGATTAAAAAGATTGACTGAATTGCGCATTTAGTCCCCATTTAGACCAAAAGCCAACCGCCAACCGCTAATAGCCAAACTACTTACTTGATGAGAAAGCTTTTACTATCTTTGCGCATTATTCCACATGGATTTGCGCGCAGACATACAACCGGATAGAATTCCGAAGCACATCGCTGTTATCATGGATGGTAATGGACGTTGGGCAAAAAAGCAGGGAGCAATGCGGGTTTTTGGTCACCGGTCGGCTGTAAAAGCCGTGCGTGACACGACCGAAGGCTGTGCCGAGTTAGGGGTGAAGTTCCTGACGCTTTATGCTTTTTCTACAGAAAACTGGAACCGTCCCAAGCTCGAAGTAAATGCCTTGATGGAATTGCTCGTGGATACGCTCGCGAAAGAGCTGCCCATTTTGCAAAAAAACAAGATTCGTCTTAACGCTATAGGCAACCTGGACAAGCTTCCTGGTCGTTGTGCAAAACGTCTGCAAGAAGTCATCGCGGCTACTGCTGACAATGATCATATGACGCTTACGTTAGCATTGAGCTATGGCGCTCGTGACGATATTAAGCAAGCTTTGCAGCGCATCGCCGAAGATGTGCGTCAGGATCGTATCGCACCCGAAGCGATTACGGATGATACCCTAGGTGAATATCTCAGCACTTCCGATATGCCGGAGCCGGAGTTGCTGATTCGTACTTCCGGTGAGCATCGTATCAGCAATTTTCTACTATGGGAAATTGCTTATTCTGAAATCTATTTTACCCCTGTCTTATGGCCCGATTTCCGCAGAGAGCATCTGCATGAGGCCATCGTGGACTTCCAGCGGCGGGAGCGACGTTTTGGAAAGATCAGCGAACAATTATGAAAAATTTCATTATTTCCTGTTTTGTAATGTTAGGTCTACTGGCAACCAGTTTTGCCCAGACCGGAGGCGGACTTGAGCGCCCTGATTACAAAGTGTACACCCTGGCCGGACTTGAAGTCGAAGGCGCAGTTTACTCTGATAAGTATGCTGTCATGAACGTAAGTGGTCTTGTGGTGGGTGAAACCATTCGCATCCCAGGAGCCGACGTGTCTGATGCGATCAAGCGTCTTTGGAGAGAAAATATTTTTTCGGATGTGCAGATTCGTCAGGATCGCATTACCGGAACCAATATTTTCCTTACCATCATCGTCGAGGAACGTCCTCGTATCTCGTCTTTTTCTTTTACAGGCGTAAAAAAAGGACAAGCTGAAGACCTTCGTGAGAAGATTAACTTCATCCGTGGAACGATTTTGACTGAGGCAAAGAAGATTTCTGCAAAACGCGTAATCCGCAATTTTTATGTAGAAAAAGGCTTCTATGGTACAGAGGTAATCCTCACATCTACACAAGATAGCATCCTGAAAAATGGTGTCGCGATGAAGATCGATGTGAAGCGAGGCGACCGTATCAAGATCAACGATATCGTAGTAGAAGGGAATACCGCTTTTAACGATAAGAAAGTAATCCGCTCACTGAAGAAGATTCGTACTAAAAACCCTTTCCGCTTTTGGGCACGCTCTAAGTATGTTCCAAAAGAGTTTAAGACTGCGAAAGAAGGCCTTGTTACCAAATACAATAACAATGGATACCGCGATGCTACGATTGAGTTCGATACCGTGTATTCACATGACAATAAGAGTATTAACCTTCGCATGGATGTATATGAAGGTGATCAGTATAAATATGGTGATATCCGCTTTGTAGGAAACTACAAGTATAACTCGGAGCAACTGAAGCAAGTACTCGGTATCCAGAAAGGTGATGTGTATAATCCTGAGAGGCTTGCAGGCAAGCTCAACGGAGGCCAGGAAGGTGGAGACGTGAGTTCATTGTATATGGATGATGGTTACCTCTTTTTCCAGGTGCAGCCGAATGAGGCCAGTGTGCGTGGAGACTCGATTGACCTTGAAATTCGTATTCAGGAAGGCCCACAAGCAACTGTAAGCTCGGTGAGCATCGAAGGTAATACCAAGACCAGTGATTATGTGATCTTGCGTATGCTACGCGTGCACCCTGGTAAGAAATTTAGCCGCTCAGATATTATTCGCTCACAGCGTGAGATTTTGAACCTTGGTTTCTTTAATCAGGAAACCCTCAATGTGATTCCAACACCGAACTATGAAGATGGTACGGTTGATATTAAATTTATCGTAGAAGAACGCCCTGCTGACCAGTTGCAACTGCAAGGTGGCTGGGGTGGTCGTATTCGTGATGGAAATGGCCGTGTGATCGGTGGAGGTTTTGTAGGAACTGTACAGCTTTCCTTCAACAACTTCTCGCTCAAGCGTCTATTTGATAAGCCTAGTACTTGGGGCGGTCCGATTCCTTCTGGTGACGGACAGAAGCTAAACCTTGCTATTCAGATGAACGGTGTGGGTTACCAAAACTTCTCTTTCTCCTTCCTGGAGCCTTGGCTCGGTGGTAAGAAGCCGAACTCGCTGGGTGTGAGTACGTCATATGTTGTGTTCCAAAACTTTGGAAGTAACTACCGAAACAAGATTGTAACGACTTCTGTCGACTATGGTCGTCGCCTGAAGTTCCCGGATGATTTCTTCCGCTCTACGACATCATTGACATACAAGTATTTTGATATTCAGAATCCTGGTTCTGTGTTCCGTACCAGCTTTCAGGGTGAAGATCAGGCCTTTGTGAATGCCTTGACCTTGCGTCAGTCTTTCGACCGCTCAAGTGTCGATGCGCCGATCTATCCGAAGAGTGGTTCTACCATGTCGCTTTCGGTAGAATTTACACCTCCTTACTCATTGTTCCGCAGCAAGGATGTGAACTATGCTGATATGTCGCCAAATGAGAAATTCAACTTGCTTGAGTATCACAAGTGGCGCTTTAACTCTGCATGGTTCCTGAAGCTATTTGGTAATGTCGTGCTTCACTCGAAAGTGGAGGCTGGTTTTGTCGGTAGCTACAACCGTGAGCTTGGCATCTCGCCATTTGAGCGCTTCTTCCTCGGAGGAGCTGGACTCGTAGGAGCCTTCGGCCTTGACGGCCGTGATATCATTCCACTACGTGGCTATGATGATAACTCGATCAATAACGCTAGTCAGGGTTTCCCGATCTATACGCGCTATATCATGGAGCTTCGTGTGCCGTTGACGCTGAATCAGGCTGCGCCTGTGTGGCTGCAAGGCTTTGCTGAAGCTGGAGGAGGATTTACGAACTTCCGCGACTTCGATCCATTCAAGGTACGCCGTACACTCGGTGTCGGTATGCGTGTGATGCTACCGATGGTAGGTCTACTTGGCCTCGACTACGCTTACGGATTTGATTACAACCGAAATGCAACTTCGCCGATTGGTGGACGCCAGTTCCACTTTATCATCGGACAGCAGTTTTA
>JBGCFB010000323.1:0-24429 GCA_045106685.1 Bacteroidia bacterium
TCTGGGGAGTATGGGATAATGAAGCAATCGGCTGGGCCCATATCGTAGGCATGCTCGTGATTCTTGCTGGCGTATGGCTGGTCAATAGCAAAAAGAAAAAGCCTCTCAAGGATTAATTCCTGAGAGGCTTGAATATCTTAAAAGACCTTTTGTATTAGTCTTCTTCTACAAGTTCGAGAATATGCTCGTATAACTCTTCTTCGTCACCTGGCTTATAAGAAGTATGCTGGTATACAATGTTCAAATCGCCATCAAGCAAAAATGTGTGAGGTACATTTACAACGTTCATAGCGCGGTATAGTTCTTTGTTTGCATCTAGCAATACCGGGAAGTCCCAGTTACGCCCATTTGCAAATGGAGCAACACGAGCGGTATTACGTGCATCGTCTATAGACACTGCATAAATCTTTACACCTGTTTCTTCTTCCCAATCAACAAGCATATCATTAATCGCTGTCAACTCGCTTACACACGGGTGACACCAAGTAGCCCAAAAGCTGATTACAATTGGCTTTCCGTCGTTAGAGATTTCGCTAAAGTTGACCATGTTACCCTCGAGGTCCTTGAGCGTAACAGCAGGCAAAGACGAAGTAGATGCAGCGGCATCAGTATCGCTACTTTGATCTGTTTCCTGGGCAAAAGACACTCCACATAGGAGTGTAAAAACAGCAATTAGTGTGATGAATTGTTTCATAGTATAAGGTTGAATGAATTGTCCCTCAAATATACAGAGAGAAAAGTCTATAAAAAGTCACTTACGGTGGTGTAATGTCGTGGATATTGCAGAGGTCACGGATGATGGAACGCATAATTCTTCAAACCCGTATATTTGAGGCATATAATAAATGTATGCGCCGTTGGCTTTTAGCTATTTGCGATTGGCCTTGAAACGTTTAGTTATCTTCTTTTTTATGAAAAAGTACTTTACCCTATTACTTCTTGCCTTACTTGGATTCGCTTACTCACAAGAGCTAAGCGTCAATGATCACGGTGTCGATCCTACCTACGGTTTGGGAGATAACGAAGTGCGATTTGCACTAAGAGTTCGCAACCATGATAGCGTTGACCATCGCATCAGGGCGCAAATAGAACCGGAACTGGCTACTGGCCACAACTTCCAGTTTTGCTGGGATATCTGTTATGCATTAGGTCATACATACAGTATTGATGGGTTACGCATTGCGGCAGGGGACTCCCTGGGAGCTTTTACCCTATATTTTCGTCCCAATAATAGCCGCGGCGTTTCACGATTCAAAGTAACATTCTTTGCAGAAGACAATCCCGATATTCGCGTAACACATACGATGGTGGTAAACCGATTTGGCGTGACTTCTATTTTACCAGAACAGAAAACCACGATCAAACCACCAAGTCCGAATCCTGCGACTGACCACACCGAGCTTCACATCAATATTGCTCCAATACATCAAAATATAAGCCTGAGGATTTACAACCTTTTAGGAAAAGAGATTAAGCGCATTTCTATAAAAACGGGAACTACGAACATGCGCCTCGACCTACGCAAGTTTCGTCAAGGAATCTATTTCCTCTATTTACATGAAGATGATAAACCTATTACTTCGCAGAAGTTGGTGGTACTTAAGTAGGCTTCTTCGCTTTTAGCGGTTGGCCTTTAGCTATTAGTCAAATAGCCAACCGCTAAAAGTTAATTCACAATAACCTTCAGCACAGCTTGTTCTCCTTGACCATCCTGAGCTTCCAGAAAATACATTCCCGGAGCAAGTCCTTCCGTAGAGATCGAAACCTCCGTGCCGCCTGTAGCCTCAGGCATTAGGCTACGCTTGACCTGACGGCCCGTCCCATCCATCAGTCGCAATTCGAGGCCTTCTTTAGGGACAAAAACAAACACATTTAGTAAAGAGCCTTGTGGTAGTGGATTAGGATGAGCTTGCATCCAAATACCTGGTGCATTACCGCGCACGACTGTTGCAATATTGGAGCGGGCAAATGAGCCATCCAGCTCAATGGCTTGCAAACGATAGTATAATACATCCACTTGAGGCAAGTTACGGTCCCATTCTACATATCTGCCAGGACCGATCGATACCACATCGGTAAGCGCCTCAAAGCTACGGCCATCGAGGCTACGCTGTAGGCGATACATGCGCGAAGCGCCTTCCACTGTCTGCTCCCAATCGAGCCTGATGTATGGGCCTTGAGCCTTGGCGGCAATTTGAGCATCCAACGACTGAGGGCAGGCATTTACGACAAGCGAAAATGTTTGCCCGGTCGTGCCTCCATCATTGGACGCAAGCAGTCGAACAGTATATGTACCAGCAACTGTGTACGTATGAGTTGGGTTTTGTTGATTGCTAAATGTGCCATCTCCAAAGTCCCACAACCATGAAGTTGCAGGGCTTGGAGCCACAGGCGTATTGTCTGTAAAGGTAAATACATCAAAGTCACAGCCGCTCGTAGGGTTCACAGTAAATGCTGTCGCCGGCGGAGTGATCGCACAGTCGACAACTTCTACAAAGCCAAGTTTTTGCTCCACATCATCACAACCTGCAGTATCCGTAACCGTCAGTGACACATAATACAAGCCAGGGGCTGTGTAGGTATGCGAAATGGTAGGGCTAGCTGTGGAGGAGTTAGTCCCATCCCCAAAGTCCCAATTATAGATTTGAACAGTGGCTCCAGTAGGAGTTCCACTAAATATGATGACTGAGTCTTTGCACACCGGACTTATTCGATTCATACTAAAATCGGCCACAGGGCTTTCATTAAATCGATAGTCTACAATGAAGGCGACAGTGTCTCCACGTCCGCAGGAGTTGATAAAACTCACGTCGAATGTGTCGGGCCCTGCCTGCGTGTAGCGTACAAAAATATTGGCAACATCGTTCGTCGAATCGCCCGTAACGAGGCCTAGTGTGTCGAAATCAAAGGAGATATTCGTAAGTGTGCTACTGAATAAAAACGTATCAACTACCAGCACAATAGAAGTGTCACAACCCGCTGTATCGAGAAAGTTTACAATAGGTACGGCAGTCCACTCGCCTAAAGCCGGAATGAGTTCGAGATCAAAGTCAATGGAAAATGTAGGGGTAGAAACATCCGCGAGATAATTTGAAATCGCAGGTGTTGCACGGTTTGCCACAAGGTGATTGTCACCATTCAATTGCCCTTGTCCTACTGTTGATGAAAGGATCTGAATACGGTCAACGGCATCATTATTTCGAATTTCAACTCCTATATGAAAACGAGAAGAATCGATCGTAACAGGCACAAAAAACGGTATCCATATTTCAGTAAAAAATGGCGCTGCTGGCACGCTCAGGTCTTGCCCAGGTCTTACATTGTTTAAGCCTCCGATGGGTCCTTGGGCAAGAAAAGGCTCACCGTTTCCATCATCGTTATATACCACAAAGTCAAGTAGCATACTGCTGTCTGCATCCAGAAAGCCGGTCAATCCAACAAACATAGCGCCGACAGTGGTTACGCCAGGAGTCGGCGTAAAGTAGCGCTCAAAGTATCCGTACTCGCCTAAGGTATTCGGCACACCTGTCAAGTAATCATTGGCTGCCCACTGGTAAGCTCGCAACGTCGGAAATGGTGTAGCAAATTTCGTAAACAATGTATCGCAATCTGCTGCCGGAGCCAGTACTTCTATATAATCTGTACGGATCAATGTGTCATTTCCATTTGCATTACTTACGATCAGGCGAACGGTGTACAAACCAGGATTTGCATATACAACAGCAGGTGGATTTTGGCCCGTAAATGTTGCTGGTGTTACGCCTCCGGCATTTGCGAAATCGAAATCCCAGTTCCAGGCTGTGATCAACTGAGGCGGCTGCGACTGATCTGTAAATGTGACCGTAGACGGAGCCTGATATCGAGTGGGGTTTCCGCTAAAATTAGCAACTGGAGGCTGCGCCCCACAGGTCACCGAACCAAAAGTCGTCCAACTACTCAGGTACGCATCAATCATACAATGCATACGCCCCGACTGATGCTGACTAAAAGTGGTCGAGCAAAAGGAGTACGACATATGGTTATCGACTGGTGTATTGTTCCAGGTAAAAGCGTCACAAACATTGCCAGGGCCCGCCGGATCAAAACAGTTGTAGGTATTTGCCGGGTGAGGATTTGTATCACCGCACCAGTCACCTTCGGTATCACCATTATTGGAAGTACCGTTCACATTATCTACCCGCTCATAACAGTTGCTACATGTCGCGACTTCATCCACTCCACGAAAGGTGTGGTGTAGTCCAAAGGCATGACCTAATTCATGTGAAAGCGTATGGCTTCCGGTAGCAGCATTGGAACGTGCAAGTACTATCCCACCTCGGACACTGGTTCCTCCCAAGGGATCATAAGGAAAGCGTGCATAGCCGCCCGCTCCGCTGGTCGCGGAAAGGTTGATATTATTAACGACATAAACATTTAATACCTGAGAATAATTGGCACCATATGTTCCTTTCAGGCCAGCATCTTCAGTACTGACGTTGATATCATAATATGTAGCGCTCGTAACAAACTGGGCAGGATCGGCACAGAAGTCTAATCCGAATGGCTGAAAGTCTGCTCTTACCTCTGCTAATAGCAGGTCCAATTGCGCTTGATTTACATTACTTGCTGCGCCTCCATTTTGCACTACTGTCCAGCGAATCTTAATCCACTTTACAGCCTGCCCGACAGTAGGTATTTTAGCATTTCGATTGACTGCGAGATCACATGAAACCTCAATAGGACAATTGGCGCGGGAAGCACCGCTGCTATTGACGATCATCGGAACAGGCGTAGCACAACCGCCTTTGCCATAAGCATGACGTGGAATGACAAAGGTTACCTCTTCGCCATCAGGCGAAATAAGATTGCCGTTCGCATTCAAAGGCAACACGCGTCCGTCGCCCGAATGGTGGTTGCCACGCTGAGGAAGAAACTGGTTTCCAAAAGGCTGAGCAATGCTGCCTGACTTTCCATGAGGAAAGGGCTCGTATGGCTTCAGAAGTCGCACAGATCGTGTTTTCTGGCGAGTATTCACCGATGCATTGTCTATGACTTGTCCGAAGGTCCAGCCCATTAAGAGAAGACCACAGGTAAGGAAGCGTATAAGTCTGTACATAATATTCTTTCAGAGAAGCTAAATTAATGCATTTTTGTGGCGTGAAAGCTGTTTTTCTAAAAATTCTCACAGGCCTCGTTACCCTTTGGCCTATTGTAACGGTCATCGTGCTCGCCATCGATGCTTTTCAAATTCACAACGCAGGGCTCGACTGGTCCGGTTGGCTGGGTATTACCAAATTTTTTCCGGTAGTATTTCCTGTAATACTTATGCTCACAACATTCATTCCAATGGTGCTGAGTATTTATAAACGAAAGGTTTCTACAAAAGAATATAGCAACTGGAAATGGGCTGTCGTGTTCCTGGCTCCGCTTGCGCTACCGATCTTTTGGTATCGTTTTATTTGGAAGGAAAATGATGAATAATAATTGCAACTGTTTAGGCTGCTGGCTACTAGCTGTTGGCGATTGGCTTTAGGGCGAATATTCGCCTGATTAGGAAGGACTCAAAAATAATTTATTCTTATCACTTGATTTTTTCGATGATGCTGCGTCAAAAAAGTATCGGATAGCGCGCTATCCTCAACGTTTTTTCCTTGCCTAATTGAAAAACTATTCGTGCCAAGATTAACAACTTATTATTTCGTCGTTCCTTAATTATGAAAAACCGACTATTAATCACCTTTGTCAAGCACCCGATTGCAGGTCAGGTAAAAACACGTCTGGCAGCCGGAGTCGGCCATGAAGCCGCCATTGCGATTTATCAAAAGCTCCTGCTCCAAACACGCTCCGCCGCGCAAGGCGGCGATTGGGATGTGCAAATTTGGTACGGCAACTCAGTACCCGAACACGACCTCTGGCAAGAAACCGGCTGGCCGCGCGCCCTTCAGCAAGGTGAAGACCTGGGCGCACGCATGCACTTCGCCATGAGTAAAGCATTGGAGGAAGGTTACGAACATGTAGCCCTCATCGGAAGCGACCTCGCAGAAATGGATACCCTTTTATTAGAAGATGCTTTTGAAAAACTGGAAGAATACGACACCATACTAGGCCCCAGTGCCGACGGAGGCTTTTACCTCATTGGGCTTAAGAAAGCGATGCCAAGGCTTTTTCTATCAAAATCATGGAGTCACGATCAGGTTTTGGAACAAGCTATTGAACAAATAAAAAAGGAGAACTGTACCTTGCATCTTCTTCCAGTGTGCCATGATGTAGACACGCAGGAAGACTTAGTGTATTTGAATCTATGAGCAAGCCTGTCCCTATTCTCTATTATCATTCGGTTGCAGATCATAATCGCAAGCGCGTATGGAGCTTCCTTTCCTGCCCGGTTCGTATTTTTGAAAAACAAATGGCCTGGCTAGCAAAAAATGGCTGGTATACATGCCATTGGGAAGAGTTTTCCGATCACCTTGAAGGAAAAAAGGCATTGCCTGAAAAAAGTGTTCTTCTTCATTTTGATGATGGGTTTCTGGACAACTGGACGGTAGCGCATCCTATCATGGAAAAATACGGCATCAAGTATAGCGTGCTGCTTACACCTGATTTTATAGAACAAAATAATCGTATCCGACCACAATCGCCTCAAACCCCTGAAGCCGAGATGTATAATTGGTGGGGATACTTATCGAAAGGTGAAATTCAGAAAATGGTCGAGTCCGGCCTTGCTGATTTTCAGGCGCATGGAGCGACGCATACCTGGTACCCTTCCAGTGATGAGATTGTTGATGTGTATGACGGAAGTCAGACTTTGCCGCATTTGTTGTGGAATGTGTTTCCAGAGGCGAAGCCCTTGTGGCTTGAGCGCTTTCCAGGCGGCATCATAGAAGGATATCCCGTTTTTGCTCACACAAAATCGCTCGCCAATAAAAGGGCTTTTTTACCAAATAAAGACTTCACATCGGCCGCGATCAAAGCCTATGACCCCAAACGCAGCAAAGCAGAGAACCTTGCCAACGTTCAGCAGCTAGCCGACGATTACCGCAAGCGTGATGCGCTGGGACGCTACGAAACTGATGATGAGCGCATGGCACGCATTACAACAGAGCTGCTTGGCACGAGGGAAAACCTGGAGGATATCACAGGAAAACCAGTCCAATATCTGGTCTATCCTGGCGGCGGCCACACACCAGAAACTGATGAGCTTGCCTTCGAATTTGGTTATAAGCTTTTGTCAAAAGGAACGACTCCCAATGCTTTCGGAAGCAAGCTGAAACATGTGCAGCGGTTTACCGGATATTATCCTTTTAAACCTGCTGGCCTCTCTTATAGACTCAATATGCTTCTGCTGCGCTTCCAGCTCAGACGTGGCCAGGGCAATCGCCTCATACATGCTGGTATCAATATGGTTAAGCGTTTTGTGTGATGATAGGATTGTATAAAAAATTACCTGTTTGGCTTCAGGATTGGGCGATTACGTACCAAAACACCAAGGTCTACGCGTACAAATTCGGAGCAAAACCTTTTACTCGGCCCATCGGAAAAGTCGTAAACGAGATGAAGGCAGAGCCCTTTTTACTCAATGACGACAAAAGCGGAAACCGGCTTCAGGAGCTCTTGCGTTATATCAAACAGCACGTCCCGTATTATCGTGAGCATGCGGAAATATATGTTCCTATTCGTCAGGAACAGGACTTGCCCCAATGGCCCCTTTTTCAAAAAAATAAACTCCGAAAGCACGCCGCAGAACTGGTATCCGACGAAGTGACAGCGAGCAATAGTGTTTCGTTTAAAACCAGCGGAAGTACGGGCGCACCTCTCAAAGGCTACTTCGCGATTGAGGATATGAACATCCGATTCAAAGCCTTGCTTGCATCGATGATTGCCTTTGGGATCGATCTCAACAAGCCATATGCACGCTTTCCAGGCCACGACATTGCGCCAAAAGGAAGGCCTTACCGCAAGGATTTACTCAATCAGCATCTACTCTTTTCGATATTTCACCTTTCACCCAAAACCGCCCCACAATATCATCAGGCGCTGGTAAAGCACCAGATTGAAGCCCTGGAAGGCTACCCTTCTGTATTGCATAATGTGGCACGCATGTTTCAGCAACAAGGATTAGAAACGCCTAAGTTGAAACATATTCTAACGACTGGTGAAAAACTGCATCCGTACCAAAAGGACGATTTGGAACGCATTTTTGGAGCAAAAGTCTTTGACTACTACGGCTCCAGCGAAGGCTCCATTTTTGCCTATACCTGCACCGAAGGAAAGCTTCACTGCTCCAATGTTACAGGGCTTCTAGAGGTGTTGGACAAAGCAGGCAATCCAACTCCGGCTGGAGAAGCTGGCCGCATGATCATCACCAGTTTTACAGGAAAATTTTTCCCGTTATTGCGTTATGATATTGGGGATCGCTGTATAGTTTCCAAAGAGCAAACATGCGCCTGTGGCACAGAGGGGCTTATTTTAGAGGAAATTTTGGGGAGAGATGAAGACGTATTTGTAACCAAAGATGGCAGAATATTCAGTCGTTTTTCACTTGCCCTCAAACACCTTCCAGAAGATATTCTAGCTAGTCAACTGGTCCTCTCCAATGCTAAAAGCCGGGCTTTGGTTCGCTATATTTCTCCTCACTTAGAACCCTACCAACCTGAGGCATTTCTTCCTTTTATTACCAAAATCCAAAGTATGATTGGGGAATCGTATGCTGTAGAATTTGAGCAAGTAAGCGAAATTCGTGGCGCACGAGGAAAAACCCCGGCAGTCATCATTGAAGATATATGAGCCTTCGCATCGCATTTTTAATTCCGACCCTGGACCCAGGCGGCGCTGAGCGCCAACTGGTCAATACGGTGCGCGCCCTCGCAGAGCATGACATTCATATTGCCGTCTTTGTCATGCGCGATGCGCATACCCTAAGCCCGCAGTTGCCTGACACGGTTCAGCTCGAAGTGATAGGAATCAAAGGCAAAGGAAGTTTTGGCGAATTCAGGCGTTTATTTAACAAAATCAGCGCCTTCAAACCCGATGTACTGCATGGGCAGCTTTATCCTGGCAATCTTATCGCAAGGCTCTACAGACTTACGCGACCCAAGACCAAGGTCGTCAATCATATTCATGGCCTTGGAGGCTGGATGAAGCCCTGGAATATTTGGGGCGAGCGCCTTACTGGCTGGCTGGCCGATCGCATCCTCACGGTATCGCAACGGTCATACGACATTCGCCGTCGCCGCGAAGGCTACAGCCTCAAGCGGCTCGCCGTCCAATACAATGCCATCGACACACGTCGTTTTGATGGGCCGCTGCCTGCGGCACAGCCGCCGCTGATCTTCGGAATGGCTGCCCGGCTTATTCCTTTGAAACGCGTCGACAGAGTCATTCGCCTCATAGGCGCTTTGCGCGAGCGCGGCCTGGATGCACAACTTTATATCGCAGGCGATGGACCTGAACGTGCCAATCTCGACGCACTTGTGGAAGAGCTACAACTTTCACAAGCCATTCATTTTCAGGGACTTGTGAGCGAGATGCCTGCTTTTTACCAAAGCATTCACGTCTTATGCCTAGCATCCGAAACCGAAGATCTTCCGATGGTATTGATCGAGGCCATGGCCTCAGGCCGACCTTTTATCGCCTCTGATGTAGGCGGAATTTCGGAACTGACCGCTGAAGGAATTGGCCTACTCGTACCGGATTGGGAAGCGGCTGATTTTCCAGATCAGGTGCATGATTTTATCGCATCGGTTGACTGGGAAGCGTGCTGGAAACATAACCGCGAAGTCGCTCAAACGCAATTCGATGAGCGCGCGTATGCGCAGCGTTTGCTGGAGATGTATCGGGGGTTCTTCATTGATAATTAGTCATTCTTCATTGAAATCGCTAATTGTTCATTATTCATGACCCAATGACTAATGATCTAATGAAATCTGCGCTGCTACAAGCTCACCGTCAAGCTATTGCTCCAGGTATAATATGTAAGAGGAAGTCCGTCTGGTGGGCGGCTATCGTAGAGTAGATAGAAGACGGTTCGTAGGGCGAGCTTTTTGGTGATATTGACTTGAAGGCGTGTTTCGGTGGAAAAGCGAAAATCGGAAACTTGTTCCCATTTCGGTTGCCAATAACTTACATGGTCGATACGCGCCTGGTCGCTCAGGCGAAAGCCCAGACTGAAGTAGCTGCTTTGTCGATGGTCGCGATGAATTGCCCCAAGTCCGTCGTTAAGTTCCTCATATTCAAACATATACAATGATCCTACAAAACAACTAAAGGTGTCGTTCTCTGCGAGGCGGAAGCGCATTCCTGCGCCTGTTAGGCCGCGAAGGCGGAGTAATTGGACCGCATTAAACTGCAATTGCCCAAAGCTTTCCACAATCCAACGCTTGCCAATATCACGATTATAGCGCAAGTGTCCGTAGCCTTGATTTTGCCCAACAGAGCCATCGATGCTGTTGAGCTTGTATTGCCCAAGCAGCAGCATACGATGCGGCTTACGCAGATATTCTACTCCTGTAAGCAATCCCAGGCGGGTGCTTTTTCGCACGTTTTGTACGAGGTTGGCACTCAGTGATGCTGTTCCGGTCCAACCTTGTTCTTTTGCTCCGACGCGGAGGCGTTCAGTATTGATGATTTGAGCCTGACTAAAACAAGGAATTAGGCAGAGCAAAAAGATCCAGATTCTCATTATCCTTGATGGTCCGCTTCGCCTGCATACGTCTTACTATTGACGCCGCGGAGGTAATAACCTCTTCCATCAAATTCGCGCTTGCGAGGCGCTTCGGTACATTCCTTTGAACAGCAACCTTCCAGGCTTTTGGTACAATCTTCACAAACGAGAAAATGCTCATTGCAATCGGCATTCGCGCAATTGATCATACGCTCGGTTGGGCCATTACAAATTTTGCAAGCGCCCGTAATGACAGGATCGACCTCGTTTACAGGTACGACTACGCGCTGGTCAAATACATAACAGCTTCCTTCAAAACCTTCGCCGCCGGCTTCTTTGCCGTAGCGCACGATACCACCGTGAAGTTGGTACACATCTTCAAACCCATTTTGCGCGAGCCAAACCGACACCTTCTCGCACTTGATTCCTCCAGTACAATAGGTATAAATGGTTTTGTCCTTAAACTCCGCTAATTCGTCAAGATGATCGGGCAGTTCTCTAAAATTATCAATATCAACCGTGACGGCATTTTTGAATTTACCTACAGCGGTTTCATAATTGGAGCGAGCGTCGAGGATAACAATATTCTCATCGGTTTCGGCGCGTTTGAGCACTTCTCTAAACTCATCAGGCTCGACATAGCGGCCGCGCTGCTCGGTAGGGTCGGCTTCTTCTACACCAAAGTGAACGATCTCGTCTTTCACGCGAACGTGAAGTTTGTTGAACGTATGGCCTTCATGGATATCTTCTTTCCACTCTGTGGCGTGGAATTCAGGGTGTGCTCCCATCATGGCCTTATAGGCCTCTGTGGCCTCTTTTGGGCCAGAGACGGTACCATTGACACCTTCCTTACTGATAAGGATGCGCCCCAATAATCCATGTGACAAACAGAAGCGTTCCTGTGCATCACGTTCCGCCTCGGGATCGGCGACTTTCACAAAATTATAATATAGCAGTACCCGGTAATCCATATCGATCAGTCATCGTTGATCTGCAAAAATACGGACTTATAGGAGATCAACAAAAGGGTTATTGAACTCAAAATTATTTTGTCATGTCGAGCCGCGAAGCTGGCGAGACATCTTGACTTTTAGCTCATAGATCGATAAAGTCAAGATTCCTCCTCAGCTTCGCGAGTCGGAATGACAATCTGCCCCATTGAATGGCTTTTTAAAACTTCAATACCTGCTTGATGATCTTTGATTTTTCACGGCTACTAATCACCTCTTTTCCATTCGACAGGACGATTTTGAAGCGGTTTCCAAACCAGATAATAATCTCCTCCACATGGTTTAGACTGACGATTGCAGAGCGATTTACGCGAAAAAACTGCTCACTGGGAAGCTTTTTTTCAAATGAATCCAAGGTATGATTCAACAGATAGGAATGATCAGGTGTATGCAAACGCACACTGCGCTCTTCTACTTCCACACATAAAATATCAGCAAAGTCGATAAGCTTATAGCGATCGCGTGTAGGAACAGGTACTTTATTAGAAAAAGGCGTCTTGATTTCCTCTACAATCTCCGCACGACGCAGTTCAAGAATTTTATCCTTATCGAGTGTTTTTACAATCCCCTGTGTTGCCTTCTGGAGCGTTTCTTTTAAACGGTCTTCATTGAAAGGCTTGAGCAAATAATCGCAGGCATTCAGTTCAAATGCTTTGATCGCGTGCTCATTATAGGCCGTAGCAAAAACTACTGCAGGCATTTTTTTCAAGCTCACATTTTCCACCACCTCGATACCGTTCATTCCTGGCATCTCGATATCAAGAAAGATAAGATCAGGCTTATGCTTATTGATTCCTTCCAACGCGTCAATTCCATTTTCGGCGATATGTACGATTTCGACCATAGGCTGCTTTTCCAGCAAGCGCTTCATTTTGTTGCGGGCGGGAAGTTCGTCATCGGCGATCAGAACACGTATGGTTTTACTCATGATGTGAAATCGTTAGGAGGTATTGATTGTAGCGTAGCTTGGGGAGGTCTTTTTGGAATACGCAAGATAGCACGAGTTCCGTCACCAGTGTTTTCAAAACGTAAAGAATCTTTGTTTTGGTAGATATGTGACAAACGTGTGATTACATTGTTTAGTCCCGTTCCCTTATTTATTCTGTCAAAATCGATACCAGGCCCGTTGTCATATACCTCAATGATGGTCATTTCGTCCTCAATATACACATCAATCGAGACGATTCCTTTTCCTATAATTTTTCCAATTCCGTGCTTGATGCAATTCTCTATAAGCGTCTGAATAACCAAGCCTGGAATCATCGTATCATTTGCATCACTATCTGCATCGATCGAAACGAGGATTCGCTCCCCGAAGCGGATTTTCTCGATTTCGAGATAGGTACTCACGAGTGAAAGCTCTTTTTTAAGCTGGACGAAACGGTCGCCTGAGTGATCGAGTGTATATCTAAAAATAAAGGCCAGATGCTCGACCGCCTCTTCGGCAAGGTCGGGTGCATCATGTACCAGCGCCGAGATTGTATTGAGGGTATTGAACAAAAAGTGGGGATTGATCTGCGCACGCAATACGGTAAGGTTAGCCTCATAATTACTGCGCATAAGCTCGCGCTCACGGTCGAGCAAGGCAAGCACATTGAGTGTCAGATGCGTCTGGCGAGCGAGCTGAAATAGCAGATCAAGATCGGCGAGGTTATATACACCGCGGCGCTTGCGGCTCAGGAGCAGCATATCAGCATCCTCGTCTTCGGCAGCAAGCGGAAGGGCAAGTACATAGGGCCAAGCTTCGAGTTTTTCGCGCAAGGCGCCATCGGGGCGCAAGCCTCCCAGCTCCGGACTGATAGCCCAAAACGTGCGTGCAGCGATCAGATCATCTTTCAACTGCTGCTGCCAGGCTTCTTCTCCTTCGTCCCCCTCGCCCCCTTCCCACCAGCGCGCCTCCGCGCCAAAGTAATCATTGGCTTGCTGGAGCACATCTTCGCGCAAGGTGTCCGCAGAAGTATAGCGCGGTATACTCGCCAAAAACTCCCTGAAACTATCAAGTTTATTTTGCTGTGTTGTTGTAAAATAGGCACTCAAGCGGCGCTCATTGGCACGATAAACCCAGCGCCCAGCCAGCAGCGCAAGCAAGAGCACGACAACTTCCAAAATGGTCCGGTAGGGACTATCGGGCAGGATCGCAGTAAAAAGACTCGTGATCAAAAAGTAGCCCAAAATGCTGAATGCCAGGAAGGCGACTCCCTGCAGGGCACGTGTGACGACGAGGCTGACCTTGCCGAAGCGAAGCTCATTTTGTGCAGCGTCCAAAAGCGGGAAGTATAATAACAGATGGAGGGCAAAAATATTGATCTCTAATGCCTCCGCAGATTTCGACCAAAGCATCACAAAAAGCAGGCTTGCTATTCCTACAACTCCCAGCTTCAACCATACGACAAGGCTTTTCCAGTTTTGTCCATCGAGAAGCTCAAGGGCAGTTCCTCCTGCCAGAAAAATCAAGAAACTCCCTATACTGGTCTCCATCAGCCAGAACATATGCTCATTAGAAACCGGCTCTTTCCACCATGCGACTGTCCACAGAATAACCGGAATCAGGCTGGCGGCCATCGTGAGGTGCTGCCAGATATTGAGGGACTTTTTTGATACTAAAAATACTAAGCCATACACCGGTAAAAGCACTGTGATAAAGACGAGTCCTATTCGGGCGAAGCCTGGCCAGATGAGGTCAGATTCCAGCACTAGGTAAAGGGCATGAACACTTTGCCAAGTCGCGAGTAATAGGCTACATCCTACTACCAGTAATAAAGGAAGATAGCGCAGCCATTGGGTTTTGATAATCGGAAACAGGATAAGTGCGACCATCAATGCGACTACGAGTAATAGTCCTGCAAGCCAGGCTTGTATCCGCCACCAGTTGCCGTGGCGATGTGCCATGTAGGGCAGGACGAAGCCCGATTGGACGCGACGGGTTTCGAAGGTTGCGTCGGTAGGTGCGTTTTCGGGTGTGATTTGAAAAATAAAGGTTTTGCCCTGTGGGCTGGCGGCCATGAGTCGTTCGGCGGCTTCGGCACTTAGCACTTCCTCATAGTTGATCTTGCGAAGGCGGTCACCTTGCTGAATGATTTTTTCGGGGAAAGGCTTGTAACGTCTTAAGGGGTGAACTTCGGCAGCGACAATCGCATTATCCGCATTTTCCCACCGTACCCAGTCTGTGCCAGCGAATCCACTAACCTGAGCACCATCACCAATCATGCGAAGTGTTTTTTCAGCGCTATGTTGGTTCCAAAGCCATGCCCCCATCAGACCGAGCCAGATAAGCCAAATAGCTAAGGGTCTGATGTTTCGCCTTTTCATAGTGGAAAGTTAAAGGCCAAAATAGAAAAAAGCTAGGGGACTCTATCCTATTAGGAGAATCGACCCTAGCCCTTGCTCTTGTAATTCCAGGACATTTCCCTGTCCTGACACAAATGTGAAAAGAAACACTCTATCTATATAATGCAATTGCGCGAACGGTACAAGAGGCAGCGCGTTTGGTAAAAATGGGCGTTTGTTTGGATTTACAAGGGTATGATTGCCATAAAATGTAATAAAATCAAACTTCTATTTTGTATAAAAAAAGCCATTAAAGGCCGTATTGGGCGATTATCAATTCAAAAGATATTAAAAGTACCAAATATAAAGGGTAAGAAAAATGAAAAAGTCGACACTTTTACGTGCCGACTTTCATCCATTGCTTAGTTCAATCTATTTTTCCTAGTACAAAGAAAAATTCATACCAGACTTACCGAACTCGTACCAATTTTCGAATTACTCTCCTATTTGTGTGTATATCAAGGAGATAGGTTCCGGAAGGGATTTTTTCAGGCAACACAAATTCCTCACGGCGACCAGTTTCTGCTACAAGCCTAGATATGCGTCGACCCTTCAGGTCATAAAGCGATACATCATCAATCATCTCATTCCCCTTTATCCTAATTCGTAATCGCCTACCCACTGGATTCGGGTATAAGATCACACCATCTCTTTCAAAAGGCTCAACCCCATCCGGAGCTATACGATCAAGCCGAATAGTATCCGACAAGTCACAACCTGGCAAACCGGTCAACCTCACCACAACCTCGGTAGTATCTACAGGAAACGCCCAAATAGACCAGCCTGCAGCACTCGTTTTAAAAAGCCCAAGAGGCTCCCAGGTATAAAGCCCTCCAGGACCATCAACTTCCAGTCGCAGGCTATCGCCATCTTTAAATACGGTATCACCTGGTATAATCTGGATAGCATCCACAAGCCGGACATACTGCTCATTACAAAAGCTATCAACCTGCCCATTTTTCCAAACCCATAAGCACAATGAAAAAGGCCCACTGGAATCTGCCTCAAAACGGGGATGCCATTCACGCCGAGAAACACCATCGGCGCCTTGCCATATAATACTATCCGGACAAGCCTCTTCTGTATAAACAGGCACAAAGCGCCCTGAGCAGCTTACGCTATCTGGGATAACCCAATGCGCGCGCAAGGCTCCCGCAGGAGCAGAAGCACGCAAGGCTGCGCCGACATCAAGTCGCCCCGCACCTAATCGCCCTATATATCCGGGATTCAGCGTATCGATATTCACACAGCTTTGCAGCATAATAGCCTCCACCTCATCGGCATTCAGACAAGGTCTGGCCGCACGAAGCAGACCAAAGGCTGCACTCGCCACAGCGGTCGCCTGAGAGGAACCTCGCAAACGGCTATAGCTACTATTCAATGCTGAGGAAGGAGATGTCGAATACAATAAGTCTCCAGGCGCGCATATGCTCACCCGACGGTTCGCAGTTGCGAAGGCTGCTTTCTGATCAAGTGCATCACTGGCTGCTACAGAGACTACAGCCTGATAACTCGCAGGGTATTCCAGCGTGCTGTCGGTTGTGTTGGGATTATTATCGCCCGGCCCATTGCCTGCCGCTGCGACGAGCACTATATCGCGCTGTCGTGCGCGCTCCATTAGGAGGTGTGCAGCGAGTAATGAATCTGTGCCGCCCCAGGCCATACAGATAACATGCGCTCCGGTGACCGCAGCGTAGGCTACGCCGCGCAATGCATCGCTCAGCGGATAGTTGTCGGCAAAAGCGGAGCTGCTGGCTACTTTTACAGGCAGCAGGCTACAGTGATGCGCTAGCCCTGGAGCGCCTTTGCCATTGTCGGCGCTTGCGGCGATAAGGCCGGCGATATGCGTTCCATGCCGAAAAGTTCTGGTTGGCGGGCTGGGATCGCCGTCTTCATCTGCCACATCCCAACCGGTAGTATCATCCACCCAGCCGTTTCCGTCATTGTCGATATTATCAAATGGAATCTCGCCAGGGTTGTGCCATATCGCTGCCTGCAAATCTTCATGATTAATCATGACTGCATTATCGACTACTGCGATAAGCGTTCCGGAATCACCTCTACTGATATCCCAGGCGCCCGGCGCATCGATAAGTGGCAGATGATAATCCCGCACACTGTCCAGGTCGTTGGGGATAAAACTTGAATGCACATAGGGAACAGCTTCCACCAGACGCACCTCTGGCAATGACTCCAGCTGTTCTTTTATGTATTGGGGGCCTTTTTTTGACAAAAACTGAAGCTCATATATATAAGGCAACTCCAATCCTGGAAAAGCACAGCGAAGCCTTTCTAATGAGTCTTGTTTTATATAAGGGTGTAAAAAAGAAAGCGTGGCGACCTCTTGCCAGTTCTGCCCTTTTGAGTTTGTTGCAAACTCAGGCTCCACATGTATATACACGCGGTCTGGCGCCCAGGGACTATCGGGTTTTTGAGCAAAACCAAAACACAGTAGAAAAGTCGCAAGCATCAGAATCCATTTCATCGTATTCATTATATAAGATTACGAAATGATTGACTTAAGCGTGGGTAGTATCCCAAATTATCGTAATCGCTGTAGAGACGTTGCAGTGCAACGTCTCTACAGGCTAATTATTAATGACTTATGCTTATGCCCCTACCCACAACCTCCACAACACAAATATCGCTGCGCCGATGAGCAGGATGCCAATAGCGAGATAAAACTTGCGCAACCATGCAGGCTTGAGGAGTCCCAAGAGTTTGTCTGCAAAAATCGCCTTGAGCGCATCTGTTATAAATACGGAAGTGATCACTCCGATTAAAAATATGGCGCGTCCATCTTCGCCGTATTCACCCGTAGCGTAACCCAAGTATCCTAGCCAGATAGCAAACACCGCAGGGTTTACAAAATTTACCAGATACCCCTGAACTGCCCAGATGAGCAAACCTCGCTTTGTAACCTTGGGTTGCTCCATCGTGACAGGCGGCTTAATAAGATACCGAAGTCCCAGTCCCGTCAGCAGCACTGCCGCCATAACCGCAAGCCACCATTGCACATTTTCACTTGTAAGCCAATCCCCCGCTCCCCAGAGCAGCAAGGCTACTGCAACAATATCACTCACGGTGATTCCGACAGCTACGGCCATACCTCCTCGCCAGCCATGACGAAGGCTCCCCTGTAACAAGGTAAACAGTACCGGACCTATAAGTAGCGCAAGGGGCAACCCTAACAGAACAC
This sequence comes from Bacteroidia bacterium, assembly GCA_045106685.1. Taxonomy (GTDB): domain Bacteria; phylum Bacteroidota; class Bacteroidia; order J057; family J057; genus JAUIGE01. The sequence goes on from JBGCFB010000323.1 coordinate 18,176, forward strand.
CTTGAAGAAAAGCCATTGGAGTTAACAATCAGATGAATGAAGCATTGTGAATAGTACAAAAGTAGCAGGCTTTTGCTTTTATTCGTGACCCAATATCATATATAAGGTCTATAAAATCTGATTTTCAATAATCAAAAGTCAACATTGCGAACATTTCAGTTCACTAAAGCATTTTTTGGCACGAAGTATGATATACACTGACCATACATTTCAAACGCAATATGCAAGCAACCGCTTCAATACCAACCTCATCGCTCTTGTCTCAAACGGCAGACTATCTCCATATCCTGGTTTGTCCGCACACACGTTCAGATTTACGGGCACTGACTCCTGCCGAAAGGGAGGCTATCAATGCTGAAATCACAAAGGGTGAGCGCTTCCACTTTGAAGGTTCTCCAGTAAGTCAACCATTAGAAGATGGCCTTATCAGCGAGAATGGAAACTATGTATATAGGATTCAGGAAGGCGTTATTATCGTCTTGAAAAATCTGGCACTTGTAAACGAGCAATACGTAGCCGATGAAGATGCCGGAGGCCTTATGAGTGATAAAAAATCCGTTCAGGATTTTTATAACCAGTTCGGCTGGACTCAGAATGAAGAAGGCAACTTTGTAGATGGAGACGCTTACGAAGACTTGCGTCCTGTATCACAGGAATATATGTATGACTGCAATGTGCGCATCAAGCGCTATTTGCGTCCGGAAGGTGAATTCTTATTGGATGCGGCCAGTGGCCCGATTCAGTTTGATGAATACCTGGAGCAATCTCAGGCATATCGCTATCGCGTATGTGTTGATCTTTCGTTTCTTGCCCTACAGCAAGCACGCAAGAAGCTCGGTGAGCGCGGCGTATATCTCGTCACCGACATGACCGACCTTCCTTTGAAAGAGAATGTCATCGACGGTGTCGTTTCGATCAACACCTTGTACCACATTCCAAAAGAAGAGCAAATCAACGCTTTTACAGAGATGTATCGCGTGATGAAGCCAGGAGGCAGCGGAATTTTGATTTATTCATGGGGTCGCCGTTCGCACCTCAACAACTTCCTGGTTCTTCCTCATAAAATTTGGCGTAAGGCGAAGACCTTTTTCATGCGCGCATCCAAGTACAAAGGATACGATCCTGACTTGCTGTACTTCCATGCGCATCCGCGCAGCTACTTCACTGAAGAGCGCCTGGGCTTCAAACCAGAACTCAAAGTATGGCGCCTGATTTCCGTACCTGTCCAGAAGTTCTGGATACACGGAGCATTGGGAGGCAAAGCTATCCTCCGTTGGATATATAGAATAGAAGATAAAAACCCCGAGTGGGCAGGCAAGGTGGGAGAGTATCCCATGTTTGTCTTCAAAAAGTAAGAATGTGTTTAGATTGGTTTTTTGAAAGAAAAGGCTCAACGTTATGTTGGGCCTTTTCATTTTTTAAGCATTTTTTTTAAAAAAAAGAAAGACATACACGCTTGATCATGATTCATACACGAAGGGTCAAAAAGGTCGAATAATGGGCAATATCAAGGAGACTAATTGAATCTTTTAAACGTCATTTGCACTCATTATTTAATCTATAAACTTTATTCTTATGTTTCGATTTATCATCCTCATCCTTACTTCGTTATTGTTATTTTCCTGCCAAAATGATGATACTCCCGACCTAGCACTTATTACAATAGAAGCTTCCGAAAGTCTGTACTCTGCACCAGACCAAATCTGGCGCGTATCAATTTCAGACCTTGGTGGCAACATCATGGACACACGCCCACTTGTCATCGGCGGCACTACAGAACTAGGGGCATTTATAAATAAAAAAGAACGCCCGGAAAAAGTACACGTCCATATTATCCGGGAAAACCTTATTCCAGACAGAGAATCCTACTTCATTGAGACATTTTCCGAGGTAAATATCGGCTCCAGCATCGTCTATAATAATTCTGGAAAAGGCACTGGCTTCAGAACTGTGAAGGCAACAGCAAACCTCTCCAATGTCACAAATCCTATTAGCCTTCAACGAAATCATTCCATTGTTTCAGCAGGAATAAACTGGGTAAATTCCTTCAATGAAGACTTAAATAACCCTGGTCAATACACCGGGAGCGTCCTTTGTAATACGGGTACGCCATTCAGTGTGTATTCTGCTTTCAGAAAAGAGACAGGCCCTGAAACTTATTTTTGGAATTTCTCAAATGGTGTTCAAGAAAACGACACGCTTAGACTAACACAAACGGATTATACTGAAGTCACAAATTCTCAAGAGGCTGCCCTTGCAACCACAATCACTGCATGGGATTTTACCATCGAAGGTGGCGCGGATGACATATTCTATCCTATCTACGAAGCAGATGGCGGAGCGGGATTTGACAAGGTGGCATATTTCACTCCTGATGGCCTTTTTAATCAATATCACACAAAATCTCGATGGCGCGATGAAGCTGGAAAAACACAAGATATTTCATCTACGAGCAATGAACCAAAGCCTTTCGGAGAGGAAGCAGGATTCGACATTACTATTCAAGATGTAGGCATTCAAGACTTCCATTTTTCTACAACAGGATCACTTGACTATGTAACCAGCAGCTGGAGTTATCTCGAGCGAATAAATAGCGCTTCAAAGTCAATATCGTGGAATGTTCATGCTCCGGCTACCTTAAGCACTGGCTCATTGATTATGCCTACGATTCCGACTGACTGGACCACTGACCGCACATGGCCTGCGAGTGCAGCTTTTGAACTATACACCTGCCAAGCGACTAACATATCATGGATCGATGATTATGACAAAGTGATTCAATATTTAAGCGATTATAGCCAACGATTAGGCTCAAACGAGCGCCCGGCCTTAGGTGAAAAAATCGAAACGGTATATCCGGTTATTCCGTAGCGTTTCAACTTCTCAAGCCTGGAAGCCATCTGGTCAAATCAATTGACCAGATGGCTTTTTTTAATGAATTGCGTATATTGAACTAGCAATAGCGCTCTTATTCTACAAAAGACTAATCTTCAGAAAATGAAGCACCCACTTATCACACGCAATCCAGAGGTTCTATTAGGAAAACCAATTATAAAAGGCACTCGAATTTCTGTTGAGCTCATTATGAGAAAACTCGCAGGAGGATTTACAATCCAAGACCTTTTAGATCAATATCCTCACCTCAATCAAATACAAGTCCAGGCTGCATTCATGTATGCTGCGGATAAAATTGCAGATGAAATAGAACTAGAGACAGCGGCATGAAAATCGTTAGTGATGAAAATGTAAATGGTCATCTAGTCAAGTTTTTAGAGAAATCAGGACATGACGTATTTGAGATCAGCGCTCACCATCAAGGGATTTCGGACAGAGAGATTATTTCATTAATTGAGACATGGGGACATCCACTCATTACTGAAGACAAAGATTTTGGAGAGCTTGTTTTTGCGCATAATTTGAGAAAAGTATCAGTTATTTTTTTACGTTATTCCAATAAAGATCTCCCCTTAATCGAGAAGCACTTGACTACGGCGCTTGAGTTTTTAAATGATAAAGATGAATTATTCTTTATCACCATCTCTTCACAAAAGGTCCGTATCACCAGATTATAACCCCTCATGACCAACACCGAAATAGGTAATCTCGGCGAAGATATCGCAGCTGGCTTTCTGGAAGCCAAAGGCTACCACGTAATGGACCGGAACTATCGTTTCCAAAGAGCGGAAATAGATATCGTCGTTCTACAAATGGAGCCTGCGGAGTTAGTTTTTATTGAAGTGAAAAGTCGGCGACGCACCGATGGGCCTTTTCCAGAAACTGCCGTCACGCCAGCCAAGCAGCGCAATATATTCAAGGCGGCAGATGCCTATATATATGAAAAGCAGCATCGCACCGTGCCTATCCGTTTTGATGTGATTGCGATTCAAGCAGTTGACACGGAAAACCCTTTGATCGAACACTTCGAAGATGCTTTTCGCATGATGGGAACGAATTGGGGATAAAAAGGCATGAGTGGAAAGTGCATAGTAGAAAGTTGAGATTTTCAACTTTCTACTATGCACAGTCCACTCATAAATGCTTTTAGCGAATTAGCGTCACCGTTCCGGTCTGCTCAATAATCGGTCGGCCGGTGAGGCCCGTAGCATATACGGTCCAGACATATACGCCTTCAGGAACGGGCTGACCTTTGTAGGTTCCGTCCCAGGCTGCTTCGGGATTGCGGGTTTCAAAAATCAAATTTCCCCAGCGATTGAATAATTGCAGGTGATATGATCCGACACTGCTCGCCGGCACAATAAAGGTCTCATTATGGCCATCTCCGTTAGGGCTAAAGGCCGTAGGAGCATAGAATATCGGATCAATATAGAGGCAGACTTCATTTGAAAGAGCCGTAGTGTCGTAGCCTCCGTCTTCTTCCACAGCGCGTATGGTGTAGCAATAGCGAACCTGCACGAGGTCGGTGGTTCGATCCTCAAACTCAGTGGTATTACCATCGACCGATGCGACTCGTTGCATGCGTTGCAGGTCCTCATTCAGCACCATGATATCGTAGCGCTTCACGCCAGTTTTCCAGCGTGAATATGGAGACCAGTACAAATAATTTGTGCCGCCTTTTCGGTCGCCTAAAAGGCGCATGGAGCGCCCTTGGCGCCCGATCGGCAAACCATCCCCGCAGCTATCCACCACAAAGCCCCGATAGGCATAAAATGCCTCGTCCACACGGGTTCTGCGATCTTCAAACGACGTAATAGGGTCATCATAAGGCTGGGCCCACAGGCGTTCCCAAATCTGATCAGCGCGTCGCTCCAAAATCACCCTTCGGCCTTGGCGCACAAATGGCTTTTCCCATTCGAGCAAGACATAATCATCATCCACGACGGTACTCCGCACGATATGCAGCGAGTCTCCCAGCGGAAAGTGATTAGGCACTGATTCATCAATATTAGAATACGAAATCAGATCATCATCCGAAGACCAGGCCTCAATTCGATAGGTAAAGCCCTGGTAACAAAACATATCGGTGTCCAATATGCTGAAACTATCCGAAGGAACAGTCGCAACCAGAATCCGATTCGTTTGTGTGTAATCTTTTATTCTAAAAATGCGGTAGCGATCTACTCCGGACCAGCCTTTATAAGCGCTCCAGTCAAGGCGGATAGCATCTGTTGCCGGACTGGCTACCAGTCGTACGGCGCAATGCGGCTGCGAGCGAGATGGATCAGAAGGGCTTTTACATTGATTTTCTACCAAAACTCTAAAGCAATACGACTCAGTCCGCGTCTGTAGGTTCTGAACGAGCACGCTTGTATCATTCAGACTTGCGCTTTGGTACACGCGTACCCAGCCGGCGCCGCCTGCGTTTTGTTCAATAATATAGGCTCCAAAGTCACCCAAAGTGTCAGTGTAGGAATTCCATTCAACATACATGCTATTATCACTTTCTACAGTAACATAGCGAATAGGTGGAGGGGGAGGAATGCGATCGATCAACACATTGATAAGCTCAGGCTTTTCCACGGTGTCACGACAACCAAAGAAGTCTTCGACGATCAGGCCTACATCAAAAAGACCACTGCTTTGGTACGTATGGATAATCGGAGTTCCTGAGCCAACATTTCCATCACCAAAGGTCCAGTCCCAAAGCACAAGGCTGGTATCAGACTGGCTCCGATCTGTGAATGTAACCGGAAAAGGCGGACAGCCCAGGGTCGTGTCAACCACGAAGTCGGCGATCGGGTGATTCAGGTTTATATACTGTGGCTTATTGAGCGTATCAGAGCAGCCACGCACATCTGTTACGGCAAGCCATACATCGTAAACTCCATCATTCTGATAATTGTAAAAAGGGTTCTGGTTTGTACTCGAGTCGCCAGAACCGAAGCGCCACTTCCAGATATTGATGGGCACTGGCCCGAGGCTTTGGTCCAGGAAGGTCACAGGAAAAGGAGCACAGCCGAAGCTGTCACCTCGGGTGACAAAATCTGCCTGCGGCGTAGGCCAGGCCTCAATGGTTGTATCTTTAACTGATATACACCCATTAGCGTCTGTGACGGTAAGGGTTATCCTGTAGACGCCTGGCGTGGTATAAATAAAGGATGAGTTTTGCTGACGATCAGTTCCGCCCGGCACACCAAAATCCCATTCCCAATCTACGATGGGAGCATTACCAGGAGGCGATGCATCGAAAGCCTCCACATAATATGGCGTACATCCTGCCACGCCTGAAAGGCGCAAGCCTGCCTGCGGAAGTGGATGAACAATGACGGCCGTCTGCGCGAGCGCAGTATCCCTAC
>JBGCFB010000324.1:0-18023 GCA_045106685.1 Bacteroidia bacterium
TTTTTCTTTTAGGAACGGCGAAATAACAAGATTATTAATCTTGTCGGGAATAGTTTTTCGATTAGGCAAGGAAAAAACGTTGAGGATAGCGCGCTATCCGATACTTTTTTGACGCAGCATCATCGGAAAAATACAGCGGAAAGGACAAGTTATTTTTAAGACGTTCCTTAGCTGACTTCTTTCTATTCTGAATTCAGATGTCATACTAATCGCAATAACGAATACTTAAAGCTTCCCATGTCTTTTTCCAAAATATTTTTTAGCATCATTTTTTTCCTGATCCTAAACATAAGCCATGCACAGCTATGTAACTGCTGCAAAGGCTTTGGCTCTGTGTTTGAACGTCATTACGAAACCCAATATGACAATTTAAGTACCGGAACTACTGGTGGCGCCTCGGCAAAGACTGTTTACTATTATACCAGTAAGCGGAGGGTACGGAAGCAAGTACAGAAAGTCTGCCCATGTTGTAATGGCACGGGTAACAGGCCAGTGAGTCCGCATATGGTGCTCAAAAAAAAGCAAGAACCAACGGTGCGCTACATCACCACCACTGAAATGTATAATATGTCCTTGAACAAGTTTAAGCAAGGATATAATATCAAGAAAAGGCTGGGTGGCGGTTATTACATTGCCCAGTTCAAGCATAATGACAGATACCATGTGCTTGCCAAAGTGCAATCAACGGAACTTGGCTACGAGATCATTCATAAGTATATCCGCCCCTATGCCTACAAAGTACATGATACCGGTGGGAATTTTCAATACTACAAATTCAGAGATTATGAGGAAGATTTCTATTATGATAGGAACTTTAATTTTCAGTTCCAGACTAAAGGCTTCTCCGAATACCTGGGATTTGATGGGCTCTATTGGGTTAAAACAAAAAACGGGGCAACTTTAAAACGCTTCCCAAATGGTTATCCAATTGTGGCGGGAGATTATCAGATACGGGCAATCGAAAACCCGGGCGAAAAGCAGCTTTGGGAAAAATATGGCATGCTCATCGCCAAGCAAGACGGCAAAATTGGTATTATCAATAAGACAGATAATGGAAAGGTTATTGTGCCATTCCTTTTTAGTGATTACGATTTCAGCATCGATCATGAAACCCAACTGTTTAAGTTGGTAGATGGGAATTCGTCCATTTTCCATTACTTCACCTTCGATGGTAAAGAGATTCTCGCCAAGCCAACGCTCCATAAAACCTGTCCCAATGGTGACGAAATATATGAGTTCACTCGCGATATCAGAGTGCCGGATGGCAATGGAGGCTATTCTAGCCAGGTGCGAAAAGTTTACGAACTAAAAGCAACAAACTCCAAGCAGGGCCTTGCTCCATATTATAGCTATTGCGGTTGCTATGACAAAAATGGTGTCGCCAAAGTGCTGAAATTCAACAGCACAGATACCCTCTATGCAGATGTGTATGGGAAGATCATCGACCAATCCAAGTTAGATATACTTCAAGAGGGCCTTCGTGAGTCAACGATGTCTGATGATGAGGTTGAACTGCTCGCTGCCTTTGAACAAAATAAAGGCTCTTCATACATCTCATTTATAGAAACTAAGGAAATCAATGGCAAACGCATGTTTGCTAGTAAATCATATAAGGATGGGGCCTTTGTATTTGATGAAATGGTCTTGCTATATCCTGGCTCTCTTCGCGCATTTGCGCTGCGCGAAAATGGCAAATACGCTATATTTCAAGTAGAAAGGGATTATGGCTATAATATCCTAAAGCCTTCATATAAAGCAGTGGACCCAGGTGCTGTAAATGATGACGCTGTGCCGGTACAAGCCAAAAATGGAAAATGGGGCCTTTTCCAGTTAAGCGGAAGAAAGAGTCAGTGCAAGGAAATAGTGTCCTGTACATATGATCGCTTTGAGAGCTTTAGCTACAATAGGGAAAATGAAAACGTGCTTGCTGTTTTTCAGGGAGATAAGGTAGTGTGGCTCAAAACCAATACCCTCAATAAACCTGGAGGAAACCGGTATGTATCCCACCGATTTATCGAGGCTAAAACCGAGTTTGAAGCACACATCCGTTGGTTGAAAAAGTCGCGTGAACTTAGAGCGAGTACCGTTCTAAGCATATTTGACCAGACCAATATTGAACAGGATAAAGCGCTCCTTGCCTATCATAGAAATGGCCCCCTTCATCTATTTGATTTGGGTGAAGAGCAGCAAACCCTTTGGCACGAAGATTATCCTACAGAAACATTTCGCATCCCCAGCGGCATAACCGGCTTAGTATTTCAAGGAGAGAAGGAACGCGTAACGGGCATCCAAAAATACCTGGATGTTTATGTAGAGATGAGTTATAAAAACGGCACCAAAAAAATGGTGCGTGCGACCTTTGTTAAGAAAGGGGGCAAGTATGAAGCCTTCGAATTTAAAGAAGTAAAGTAATGGCCCAAGGGTTACATGATGCTCGAGTGCAGCGTACTGAAAACCAGAGGTGAAACGATACTTATAATTGTTCTACTCTGAATGCTGATCTCATCTACTCAAAGTAACGCTTTCAGCGCGGCTTTCGCCTGCGGCGTATTCCAATTGGCGGCGCCTTCGATGCTCTGTACGACATCACCATTTTTGTCTATAAGATAGGTCTGCGGGATTGAGAAAACGCCCTTGAGCTTGATGGTAGATGTTTTGTGATAAATAGGCAGCACTTTCCCTTTCTGCTGCTGGAAGCGCTCCAGGGTCTTGATCTTTTCATCCGAAACCAAAACGAATGCTACATCATCGCCCATCGCTTCCTGCGCTGCGATGATCGAAGGCATTTCGGCCTGACATGGGCCGCACCATGTAGCCCAAAAGTGTAAAAAGACAGGCTTTCCTTCAAACTGTGCCATATCCACCTGCTGCCCATCAAGCGACTGTAAGCTCAGGTTATCAAAGCGCATCGACTTTGGATTTCCATAGAAGCGCACTGCCAAAATGGTCAATGCTGCGATGCCAAGGATAAGCGAAAGCCAGTTTTTGCGTAGCCAGTTCTTTTTCATAGCTCAAAATTACGAAAAGGGTGATAAGCGTGTTTGCAAAGTAGGGGACAAGTTGACGAGCAGAGCATGTTATCCATTCATCGAAGCCTGTAGTCCATTCACCGAAAATACACTATAAAGGCAGGCCTATGAGATTTCTTTGTGCATAGAAACAGAGAAATACTATGAAAACGCTTCGACAACTAACCATCCTTTTATTCCTGACGCTACAAGCATTTGCACTCCTAGCCACTGGAGAAGCATCGACTTATTTTCAGCTTTTTGTGCCACCCAATAATGACGCAGTAGGCCGTGATGTATGCCTGATCGTTACTGCATTTTATGATAGCACAGAGTTCCAAATTATAGACGACGGTGCCGATGGCGATACTGATGACACTGTAACAGGAATGCTGATGAGCGGTCAGTCTTATGTCTTATTTATTAGAGAAAATGGCGTGAATGATGATGCGCCACACCGCGGTGAGTCAGCCACCAAACAAGATGGTGATTACTTTGTCGTACGCTCGTCCAATCTGGTCACGACTTCGATGTCCACCAATTCGGACTGGCAGCATGACTGGGTGCCAAGTACGAGTAAGAAAGGAGTCGGAAAGCGCTTCTTCGTGTATGCTCCTCCAACATCAAATTCACCTCGCGACCTGAATATTCTCACCTATACAGACAGCACTCAGATCACCATTTCTAAAATCACCCAGACACCATTACAAGGATCTGGCTACACGCAGATCGATTACGGAAAAGCCGAAATCGTATTGCAGCAGCAGTTGCAGGTAGGAGAGGATATTATATATGCCACTAACGGCGGCAAAGATTTACTACAAACAGGCTTTACCTATTTGGTAGAATCGAGTGAAGAAATCGCGCTTCAATATGGAGCCCTGGCTCAGAACGCCAAAGATGGCGGAGGCTATGTTCCTGCCCGAAATGGCGGTTCTGCAGGAGAGCTTTTTCATTTTACGGTACCTTTCCAAAGTGCAAGAGAACAGGAAATACGAATCGTGTCATGGGATCAGCAGAATGCTATTTCACTGGATTATTATAATGGTTCCAACTGGATTAATCTCCAAAATGTAACCCTCGATAGCTTACAGACAAACGATTGGATTTCTACTTCAGGAAATAAAGCGCATGTATTTAGAGTAACCTGCTCACCTGGGAAAAAAGTATCAGTTTTTGAAGCAAACTGGCTCGAAACAGGTTCGCCTGGCACATCTGATATTGCCACGACAGTATCTGCCGAGAACGGCACAACTGCCGGCAAGCGTTTCCTGGCCTATATGGCCCCTCCGGGAAACGAAGAAAATGTAACAAACCCATTAACAGGAACGAAATATACCAAAGGGAGTCATGTGTATTTATTCTCCAGAACTGGCGCAACCGTGCGCGTGCGCGACGCCTTTTCAATGGGGCAAGACTACGATAGTACCTATGTGATTGCACCAGGTCGTTATGCTGACTGCGTGCTTGATCTGGCAGCGTGGCGAGCGATTTACAATGGAGACGGAAACCCTCAAAGTGGCCCGGAACGCCCTTATCTTTTGATCGAATCGAACGAGCCTATTTCTGTTCTAAACACCAATTTTAATGATAACTGGATGACCTACTTTGGAAGTCCTCAGCCTCAAAGTTTCAAACTTCTGGGCAATGCTTCTCAAACTACAGCCGCACCTGGTGACACCATCAAAGTAAATGCAAGCATCACGATAGATAATGCCAACGGACTTGACTCGGCTCGCTGGGAGATCTTGCTAGGGGACGGTGTCATTCCGATTGAGTCTTACTTGAGTGAGCTAACCAATGGTCTCTTTCTACAAGAAGACGCTACATTCATACCTAGTTCAGGAACCTACAGTATCGTGTTTGACAATTTGCCAAAACTTGAATCAGGCAGAACATATGAGACGACCTTATGCCTGGTCATGAGTAGCAATTATGTCGGAGGAGGAAAGGTTGAGGATCGCACAGTTATAAGTGTAGAGCAACTAGTTTCAGGTACTGAGTCTGGCTTTAATGAGCAAGCTTCTTTTACCTACACCATTATCAATGAAACAAGTAATACCAGTGGCGTTACGTTCAGTCCTATTTCTTCAGGAACTTCTATCGCTAACAACAATCTGAATCACTGGGGAGTAGCGGCAGTTGATTATGATAAAGATGGCTGGGTCGATCTGTTTTTCCCTGGCTACGACATTGCAGAGGAGAATGTACTGTATTATAATGATCAGACAGGAAATTTTGTAAGTACCAATGCTGCCCCTATCACCGCTGACAACGGAAGTTTCGTTTCATCCACTTGGGCAGATATTGATAATGATGGCGACCTTGATGCCTTTGTTACTGGGAATATTCGTTCCCAAAGCAGACTATATCGCAACGACGGACGTGGGCGCTTTACGGCTCTTGGAGGCGGAGAACTATCCAGCCTGGATTCGTATGCGCACAATGCTGCCTGGGCAGATTATGATCGCGATGGCCTTGTCGACCTTTTTGTTACAAACTATATGCCGACGGGCTACAACCTGTTATTCCACAATGATGGCAATGGTCAGTTTTCGATTGAGAAACGAGCAGCAGCTATTTTATCGGAGTCTTCACAAAGTATAGGAGCTGTATGGGCAGACTATGACCGCGATGGAGATGCAGACCTTTTTGTACCAAATACCGAAGAAGGCCAGAATAGCCTCTACCGAAATGACGGTTCTGGCAACTTTACCCGCATGGACCAAAGCTTGCCAAGTCTGGATTATGGCAACTCGATCGGAGCATCGTGGGGAGATTATGACAATGACGGCTGGCAGGACTTGTTTGTATCAAACGCTGCGAATGAAGCAAACTTCTTCTACCGTAATAACGGCGACGGCACTTTTGCCAAAATCGACACCACAAGCCTGACAGCTGAACGAGGCAATAGCACAGGCAGCAGCTGGGGAGACTACAACAATGATGGCTGGTTAGACCTTTTTGTGAGTCAGGACCAGGGCATGCCCAACCGCCTGTTCATCAATGACCAGCAAGGTGATTTTCGTATCGATACACTGGGGCCTTCTACGACTGGTGGATACGACGACTTCGCTGTCGCGAATGGCGACTTTGACCACGATGGTGACCTCGATCTCGCGATCGCACGTGAAGGAGATGACCCTGATGCCGTATTCTATAACAACCGCGGTCTGGGAACAAACTGGATCAGCATATACCTGGAAGGTACTTCTTCCAACCTCGCAGCCATCGGTGCTGAGGTACGTGTAAAGGCCGTTATTAACGGAGAAGTCGTATGGCAAACGCGCGAAATATCTGCTCAGACTGGTGGAGGTGCTGGCTCTCAAAATGAGATGATGGCACACTTTGGACTGGGAAATGCGATCGGAGTAGACTCTGTCGAAATCCGCTGGCCATCAGGCTATGTACAGCAGCTAAGCGGACTGTCGATCAACAATCGCCACAACCTGCGTGAGCCAGACGGTGGAAGCATCTCGGGTATTCTTTTTTATGATGAAAATAAAAACTGCCAGCAAGATTCTACAGAACCAGGAATCCCAAGCATGCTGATTGAAGTGTTGCCTGGACCGGTATATCTCCAGACAGATGAAAACGGCCGCTATGAAGGCAGTTTGCCTCCAGGAACTTACAGTATCAGACAAGTTCCTAATACTATCTGGTTGCCTACATGTACCCAAGTTCTGAACGTACAGGTCCAGTCTGTAGGTCAAGTAATTACAGGTCTCGACCTCGCCGACACAACCTCATGTACTGCACCTAACCTCCAGGTTAGCCTGGGCTCAGCAAGTCCCCGTCAGGGCTTTGAGGGAAGTGTTCAGCTCTTTTACCAAAATCAGGGAGGTGGTACTGCAACGAACACAGAACTCACCCTGCGCATGGATGGGGAATGGGTGCCAGCTTCAGCTTCTACACCATGGTCCAGCAAGACGCTCGAAAATGGTCGTTGGGTAGTGCGCTGGGATCTCGATACGTTGAATGCGATGGAGCAAGGCCGGATTGTGCTGTTCGACTCCGTCGCAGCCAGCACCACAGTGGGGCAGCAGTTGGATATCGAATTGGCGATAGCATCTTCCGAAGCTGACTGCCAGGCGCAGAACAATACACAGACAGCGAGTTATGAAGTGTTCGGAGCGATCGACCCGAATGACCTGTTGGCATTTCCTGCCGGCATCGGACCGGAAGGCTTTATCAACGCCGAGCAAAAGATTACATATCGGATTCGTTTCCAAAATATAGGTAATGCCAATGCAGAACGTGTCGTAATCATCGACACACTTCCAGAGAATCTGGATATGGCAACCTTTACATTGCTGAATACCAGCCACCCGGCTACATACAGCATCTCAAAAGGCGGAGCACTAGTCTGGACTTTTGACAATATCAACCTTCCTGATAGCACACGTGATGAGCCTGGAAGCCACGGTTTCGTTGAGTTCTCGATCATGCCGCAAGCGGAAATTGCTCCAGGTGCACGAATCCTGAATACAGCACATATCCGCTTTGACTTTGCAGCCAGTATTCAGACCAACACCGTATTGCACACCATTTGGAACGAATCGGAACCTCAGGCAGAAAGAAGCCTATGGATAGGCCCTAATCCGATGTCTACATCAGCTCGCTTCTGGCTTGGAGATGGTAACGGTTCCACACTTGGAGTGAAACTGCGCACCATGCGCATCATCGATATGCAAGGCCGAATCTGGAGGGAGGAAAACCTTGATCAAAAAATGGAATACCAGTTGGAGCGTGAGCAGTTACAGCCAGGAGTGTATATCCTGAGCGTAACCGACGAACATGGTATGCGACATGCGACTCGCCTTGTCATAGAATAAATAGTGGGTAGTGAGTGTAGTAGTGGAAGCCCTCACAGTTTTGTGGGGGCTTTTTCGTGACCTGAAAAAAGTAAAACGTCTATTAAATAGCTCCCTTGTTAGTTTGATTCTGTAACTTTCCATTCATTAATCTAATTCCCAATGCGTTATACCCAAAACCTTTTTGAAGATGCTTTAGCTGTATGGAACGCACATAAAGTAGCCGATACAGACCAACTATTAGTATTAATTGCGGAGAACAATGCGCCCGATCTGGAGTCGTTCAGGGCCTTCTGCAACGAGCATAATATCAACGCCTTTGGCGGGATTTTTACAGGCGTTATCCATAATGAAGCGTATCTCCGGGAAGGAGCCCTGCTTTCAGTAGTAGCAGCTCCCGTCGGAGTTCATGTTGTGCATAAGGAAGGAGAACATCCTGTGTTTTCACCTGAGCTTAGCGCGCTTCAACTTCCTGCTGATCAGGATTGGAGTGTGATTACGATGCTGGATGGCCTTATGGAAAATATATCCAATATGCTTGCTGGTATTCATAATTTATTTGGAGAAACAGCCAACTTCTTTGGTGGTGGAGCTGGCTCGCTGAGCTTGGTTCAGCAGCTTTGCCTTTTTACCAATAAAGGGGTTTATCAGGATGCAGCGCTTCTATGTCCCATTCCGCTCAAGTCCAATATTGGAGTACGTCACGGCTGGAGCCAGATCTATGGTCCCGTCGTTGCCACACGGACTGAAGGGAATGTCGTACACGAGCTTAATTGGGAGCCGGCATTTGAGGTGTATAGCAAAATAGTAAGTGATGACGCAGGCGTAACCTTATCCAAGGATGACTTTTTCGCTGTCGCCAAAGCCTACCCTTTTGGCATCTACCGCGAGCGCGAAGAGTTTATCGTTCGTGATCCACTCAGTGTTAGAGAAGACGGTGCCATTGTATGTGTCGGAGAAGTGCCAGAAAACACCGTTCTGAACATCCTGAAAGGAAACAAGGAGACCTTGCTAAAAGCAGCCAAAGAGGCCGGTAATGACGCCGTTTCCCAGCAAGATTCTCTTGTAGAATTATTTGTCGTTGACTGTATTTCGCGTACCTTGTTTTTGGAAGATGACTTTAGCAAAGAAATAGCGATGGTAAAAGAAGCCGTTTCTTCAAAAAGCCCTTCCGGTATTCTTTCTTTGGGTGAAATTGCGACTGAAAAAGGAAGTGGTTTGCTCTCATTTTTCAATAAAACGATAGTGGTAAGCGCACTATACCATGAATCCGCAAGCTGATATAATCCGTGATATTTCGTTTCTCTACGAACTGGCTCTTTCAGTCGGGAGAACCCTTGATTTAAAAGAAAATTGCGCAAACTTTGTCAAAACCATCATACGGCGAAAAAATCTGTCATTTGCCTCAGTGTGGCTTGACAGGAAAGAGTTCGGCGAAGAAGGCAATATCATCGAGCTTATTTACGCTCAACCTGAATTTCATATTTCTGAAAAAGCGATTTCGCATGAACATCCTATCTGTGGAATCCTTAGTAATAATCCCGTTATATCCTGCGCGTACGGCGATGATACATTCGAAAAAGTCGTTCAGCAATCAGGAGTAGACAAAGGCGCTTATGCAGTTTTTCGACTAGGTCGGATGGGATATTTGAAACTGTACGACTCCAACCGAACAGAGCCTTTTACCAAAGTCGAACTCAATCAGCTGCGTCAGGTAATCGAAGGCTTTACGATCTCAATCGAAGCTTGCATTGCCCACGGTCGATTCAAAGAAAGTAATGAAGCCCTTATCGCGAAAGAGCGTTCCCTGAAGTCTGTCAATGACTTTGTGGCAAGCTTGCTTAATTGTGGAAGTGTAGCAGAAGTATTGGAAGCGATTTCCAAATCGGTGACACAGTCGTTCGGTTTCCCAAATTGTTTTGTCTATCTCAAGGACAGCAAAACGGGTGAATTTATTTCTCAGGGCAACACTACAGTTCAGCGTATAAGCCCTGAAAATGGTGTTATAGGAAGGACAATTCGTCTAAAAAGAAGCCAGAATGTAGGCCGGACAGATAAAGACAAAGATTACTACTTGGGACTTGAAAAAGGGCTTTCAGAGCTTGTTGTGCCTATTTTTAGTGAAGGAGAAGTGTTGGGTGTAATCGATACGGTTCACCCTGAAGCACACTTTTTCACGCAAGAACATGAAGAAACCCTAACCTCGATCGCCAGTCTGGCCGCTACGCGTATCCGTGATACGACCAGTAAGGCAAGACGCATTGAGGCAGAAACAGCACTTCGCGACTCCGAAGCGCGCATACGAGCGATTATTAATTCGGCACTTGATGCGGTAATCACGATCGATGAGTCAGGCTCCGTGACGGCATGGAACCAGCAGGCAGCTGACGTGTTTGGCTGGACTTACGATGAAATCATCGGGAAGACCTTATCCGATACGATCATTCCACATGTGCACCGCAAGGGTCATGACTCAGGTATGAAAAATTTCCTCAAGACCGGAGAAGGTCCTGTGCTGAATAATAGAATCGAGATTGTCGGACTACGTAAGAGTGGAGAAGTGTTTCCTATCGAGCTTGCGATTGTGCCTATTAAGCTTGAAAAAGAATGGTTTTTCAGTGCTTTTGTTCGAGATATTACGGAGAAAAAAGCTATTGAGGAACGCCAGGAAAAGCTCCTTACAAAGCTGGAAGCTGCGAATAAGGAGCTACGCGATTTTGCATATGTGGTCTCGCATGACCTTAAGGCGCCGCTGCGCGCGATCGGCTCGCTGACGCAGTGGATCGCTGAGGATTATGCGGACAAGTTTGATGATGACGGCAGGCAGCAATTGTCGCTACTTACCGGCCGCGTAGCGCGTATGCGCGACCTTATCAATGGCATTCTGGATTATAGCCAGGCAGGCAGAACCAATCAAAAAGTTGCGGCTGTAGACTTACATACTGTCCTGACGGATGTGGTAGACTTGCTGGGTACTGATGGTGAAAAGGCGGTTACAATTGTGGGAGAATATCCTAGCATGATGCTTAACCAAGTTTCGATTCAGCAGATATTTATGAACCTGATCAGCAATGCAATCAAGTATTCTGATAAAGAAGATTGTAAAGTGGAGGTAGGTTGTGAGAAGCAGGAAACAGATTGGGTTTTTTGGGTAAAAGATAATGGCCCGGGAATTGATCCAAAATATCACGATAAAATATTTCGTATTTTTCAAACGCTTTCCGCTCGTGACAAAGTGGAAGCAACTGGCATCGGACTTGCCATCGTACGTAAAATGGTCCATCTATTTGGAGGAAAGATTTGGGTAGAATCCACCGTAAATGAAGGTGCTACCTTTCTCTTCACACTTCCTCAACATTCTGAAGCAAAATAATAAGCATATACTATGAAGCTTAATAAGCCCATACTACTCGTCGAAGACGATACCGTAGATGCCATGATGGTCAAAAAAGCTTTTAAGCAGCTTAATATCGTGCATCCATTAGTCATAAAAGAAAATGGCGAGCAGGCACTTGAATGGCTTCAAGATGAGGACGAAGGCTTGCCAGGACTGATTTTACTCGACCTGAATATGCCCAGAATGAATGGCCTCGAGTTTTTGAAAGTTGCCAAAAGTGACGACAAACTTAAGGTCATTCCGGTTGTGGTGCTTACGACAAGTGAAGATCAGCAAGATCGTGTCGAAAGCTTCAGTCATTCTGTCGCCGGCTATATGATCAAGTCTTTTGATTACCATGAGTTTCTTGAAACGATCCGCGGTATCAACCAATACTGGGATATGAGTGAGAGAGCTTATTAGCATTACTCGAAAGCATGTTTCACCTATTGTATATCGACGATGACCTCATTGACCGGATGACGCTACAGCGGCTGGTCAAGAAGCATCCACATATCCGATGTGAGGCCGTGAGCACTGTCGCCGAAGCCGACGAATTACTCGGCACGTCCTATTTTGATTGCATATTTACTGACTTCAATCTGCCCGATGCAAGTCTGGAAGACGTCGAAGCGATAGCAGGCGACATTCCGATGATCGTATTATCAGGTGCGGAGATCCCGACCGCTATTCCGTATCCAGCGCTGCTTAAGCCTGTTTCGTCTGAAAAGCTTGTCGATTCCCTTTTAAGGCTTTGTTCTCAACAAGAAAACTCCCATCAAATAGACCTCACATATTTGAATGAGATCGCCGATGGTGATGAAGCTTTTGTTGAGGAAATTTTTGATGTATTTAAAAGAGAAGTCCCTACTGAACTGGATGCATTGAAGCAGGCTGTTTTTTCCAAAAACTGGGAAAAGGCCGCTTTTCATGTGCATAAACTCCGTTCAAGGGTACGCATTCTTGGATTAGGTCATCTGAAAAAATTGTCTGACGAACTGGAGCCTATGTTCAAAAATCAAACAGATTTAGTGACGGCTCAAAAGCTCGCCCGTCAATTTATAGGTAGCCTGGAATGTGTTTTGATTGAATTGCCTCAAAAACAAACTAGCAACCACTGATCAATATTTAACCTCCTTTTACTATGCCCTTACGTTGCCTGATAGTTGAAGATGAGTCCATGTCACGTATTGTGCTGGAAAAACTGTGTGCAAAAGTTCCCGACCTGGAGCTGGTAGCCAGCTGTGAAGGAGGTTTGGAAGCCTTGGATATTTTGCAAAAAGAAGAGGTTGATGTCATATTGCTAGATATACATATGCCCGACCTTTCGGGTATCGACCTTTTGGAGAGTTTGGAAAAGCCTCCACTCGTGATCTTCACCACTGCCGATGATCAATACGCACTGAAGGCCTTTGAATTTAGCGCGACCGATTATCTCGTAAAGCCTGTCACCTATCCGCGACTGATCAAAGCACTCAATAAAGCGCGCAAGCAACTTGATCAGGGAAGCGAACCACAGGGAGCATTGGGTGAAGAAAGCCTCTTTATCCGCGTGGATAATCGTTTGGTAAACCTTGCCATTAATGATATTCAGTGGGTTGAAGCGCTGGGCGATTATATTCGCTTCAACACTGCCGACAAACGCTACACCTTGCACATGACAATGAAAAAGGCAGAAGAGCGCCTTCCGGCTGAGAAGTTTCAGCGTGTCCATCGCGGCTTTATCGTAAATCTTACCAAAATCGTCGACATTGAAGACAATTCAATCGTGATCGATAAAAAGGTAATACCTATCTCAAAAGGAAACCGCGAAGCATTGATGAAGCGCTTGAATTTTTTGTAGAAGTTGTCTAACGAAACCCAAAAGGATTGTCATGTCGAGCCGCGAAGCTGGCGAGACATCTTGACTTTTGGCCAATTAGTCGACAAAGTCAAGATTTCTCCTCAGCTACGCGAGTCGAAATGACAATTTTGCTAAAAAATTGGCTTACACGGATTCGTTAGGCAACCTCGTAAAAAAAATGAGCCCGAATCCATACATCCGGGCTCGACCATAAAAAGAACGACAACGAGTAATTCTTGCCTAAGGATAGGTCCTTAGATCGCTTGTTTCTTGTATATATTTGGTCAGTTTCAAGCCTCCCAACAGTAGTAATCCCAGCATAAAAACGAGCGGGATAATGACCACTACGCCGATCGGCGCGAGATAAAAACTCATCAGGCTTACCCACAATTGAATAATGCATAGCATCAGTGCGCTGAGACCAGGAGAGCCTGTAATGCGCAGAAACTGATGATGGAGGTGACGACGGTCTGGAGTGAAAATAGATTGACCAGCTTTGAGCCTTTTAAGCATAACCTGACAAGTATCCAGAATCGGGATGAACATCGCTGCGATTGCAATGACTGAAGTTCCTTCCATGCCTATGTTAGGATTACCCAGCAGCCTGAGTGTCATCATCGACAGTAGAAACCCAACCAGAAGCGAGCCATTATCGCCCATAAATGTCTTTGCATGTGGGAAATTGAAAGGAAGGTAACCAAGCAAGGCACCACTAATCGTGAACCCCAGCAGTGCGAAGCTCATGTCGCCTGCCTGGAAACAAGCAAAAGCCATCGTCGCAGAAGCAATCATACCGATGCCGCCTGCGAGTCCATTGATGCCATCGATCAGGTTGAACGCATTTGTAAACAAGACCACAACGCCGATCGTGAACACGATATCGAGACCGGGTGGAATCGTCTCTAAAAATGGAATGCCATGAACCTGGCGCAAGCCAAGTGGCCCCATGGCGACAAGGCTACCAAGGCCGATTTGAATAAGCAATTTGTAACGAGCACTCAGCGTAACCAAGTCGTCTCTCAGTCCTATTCCTGCAAGCACCATGGCGCCTATAAGTGGAAAGCGCAGCACTTCAATCGCTTCTTTTTCCATCCAAAAAAACAGGCTAATAAAAACAGCAATAAATACTGCAAGGCCACCCAAAACAGGCGTCGCCTGAGTATGTTTTTTACGACCGCCTGGCCTGTCTACCAGGTCACGTGAATGTGCTGTGCGAATGATCGCTGGCAGCGATATCGTCGCGATTGCTGTTGCGGTGATGGCCGAGCCTAGGAGTACTATTGAATCGTTCATGGTTCTACTTGTTTGATGATCCAAAAGTACCGCCGTCAAGCTCCTCCTTAGGGCGATTTTCGGTGAATCGACCCTGATCTTCGATGAATGAAAGCGAGGCTAGATGTGTATAAAAAAAGCAGATTCTATATACACATATGGCATACAGAACCTGCGAGGAAACACCGGTGAGGATGCCCTTTTTTCGTCTCAAAAATCGTTCTTTACTTCATTCTAAATAGCATCGGCTTAGCACGGCGATTGAGCCTTTTACCCTCTGTCGTTTGGTTTTGTGCTACCGGTTGAGTCTCACCAAAACTGATGATATTGACACGGAAAGGCGCAATGCCTTTTTTGACTAAATAGTCTTTTACTGCCTGCGCACGAGATTCACCCAAGGTGTAATTATAAGTGGCATTACCTTCCATATCGGTATGGCCTGCGACCTGTAATCCTGTCTCAGGATGGGTGAGCATAAATACGGTTAACTCATTTAATGAAGCTCTGAATTCAGCTTCGATTGTACTGAGATTCGTTTTGAATAATACCAATCCGAAGTCAGGCAATTCCGCAGACCTTATTGGTGCATTATTGGTACAGTTGCATGGACTCGGTGCTGCTGATGCAACGGGCGCCGGACAACCGTGATTTTCTACACTTCCAGGACATAACGGGCAATGGTCAATAATATCGGCGAGGCCGTCGCCATCCTGATCCAGACTTGATGCCGCTGACGGTTTGGGAGTCTCTTTGATAGTCTCAACGATGGCAATGGTTTCTGGCTGCTCGTCTACTATTGTTGCTTTTTTCTTTTTATTAAAACGATATGCCAATTGAAGCTCCAGCCCACCTCTGAACTGGGTTGCACTGCGTAGACCTGAGGTCGTAAAGTCATAACTCAGACCGAGCTTCCACGCGTCGATATCAACACGCAGATACGGAATAACCGCATCTTCAAGTCGGTGCCCTACGCCTAATTCGACGGCCATATTGGGATCTATTTGTTGATGCATCCCAGCCTGGATATGTGTCTGGCGAGCATCGCCCTGTCTTACCCATAGAAGCCTTCCTACCCAGCTTCGGCCACCCGTCTTGCGCGTCCAAAGTGTGGCATCGATTGCTATTCTTCTCGCCAAAAAAGCCTCTCCTCCAAGAAATGAAAACGAAGGCTGACTGGCGTGTCCTACACCTATTCCAAGCTGGAGGCGATCCAACATGCGCTCTGCTCCAAAATGGTGAATCAGACTTGCTCCTACACCGATGTCAGCCACCTGAATCGAAGCATCCGGCATATATTCATTACTATCGATTCCTGCATCATATCCTACTCCATTCACATACTGATTGTCGAACGTCAGCAACTGCTGATTGATAGATTTCTGAGCAATTCCTGCCTGCCATCCCAGTGCGATCTCAGTTTGATTAAAATCCCAATGCCAAGCCAGTGCGAGACCAAGTGAAAGATTACTCAAATTGGCAGGGCCACTTTTTTCCTGCACCATATTCACCCCTATATCGATTCGTTTTCCTCCTCGGGCGATACGCAAGCTATTGGAACGATAAGGAAGTCCGGCATATGTCCACTGATTTCTGAATGAAGTACCAGCAGAAAGTCCTTTGCCTTGTTCTCCTGTGTAAGCAGGATTGAGAAGAGACTTTCCTATCGAAAACTGTGAGCTGATAGGATCTTGTGCCAAGATCATCACAGGAAGCAGGCTGAAGATTAAACCGATAAGGCTTTGGTATATTTTCATCGTAGTAGGTGGACTTGAGTTTGAATAGAAAATGGCTCACCATCCTGCAAAGTGCCTTTGGCGAGAATCACATAGGTGCCGGTTTGAGCTTCTGCTCCACGGTGGTATCCGTCCCATCCTGTTCCCGGATTTTGACTTTGAAAAACAAATTCTCCCCAGCTATTATATACCTGAAGGTTCAGTTCTCTGATACTGCCACGGACGAAGAGGATATCGTTTTGGCCATCACCATTTGGGGTAAATGCTGTGGGGATAAATACAGGTCCCTGGCTTGAGGCAGCAGGGCCGGGATTCGGATTGACGACCTCGGTCGTATCGACCGGATTCGGATTAAAAATGATTAAATCGGTTTTGATTACGGTATCTGTACATCCGAATGGTGTCGCTCCGATAAGCGTCACGCTGAATACACCCGCATTACGGTATTGGACCCTCGGAGTCGGAAGGTTCGAGTCGGCGATTTCATCATCACCAAAGCTCCAGATGAAGCTAACGCCTGGCGCTGATGCCGCCACAAAATCGACCTCTGCTTCTGTCTGGCTTACATTATTGATGGTGTGGGAAAAAGAAAGGAGTGGGCCACCTTCTACCCAAAGACGCATAGACTCCGCTGTGAAAACATTACCCGATCCGTCGACCATATCTGCGCTAATGGTATGTGCGCCGGTTTGATCAAAGGTGTGTATGAGTGTATGTGAATCTCCACTCTGGACGCTTTGTCCGTCTATAGAAAAGCTTATTTGTTCAAAAATGGCAGGCCTGATATCAAAGCTCACAACAGTCCCGATACAGATGCTATCGCCCGTCTGGTAACCTTGTGCTGTGAGGCTTGGGTTGATGGATGCATTGGTGATTCTTCGTACCAAATTATTGTAGGCATCTCCGATGTAGAGGTCGCCGCTTGAAGGATCATAACTGATTGCGGTAGCGCCATTGAAGCTCGCATAAATTCCGGTGCCATCGAGGGCGCCTTTGGTGCCAGCTTCACCGACATAGGTCGATACGACCCCTTGCGGACTTATTCTTCTTACCACATGATTATCACCATCCATGACAAAGACATTTCCTGCCGGATCACAGGTTACATCCCATGGATAATTGAAACGGGCTGTGTCGGTTTTTCCATCCAGGCTCCCCAATACACCAGTTCCTGCGAGCGTGCTTACAAGGCCACCCGTGCTGATCGCACGGATGCGATGATTGCGCTCATCAGCGATGATAATGCGTCCATCCGAATCAATCGTAAGTCCATACGGACGGTGGAACCTTGCAGCTGTGCCCAGCCCATCGGCATCGCCTATTTCGAAGGCCTTTCCGGCCAGTGTGGTCACAAAGCCGCCAGGTGTGATTTTGCGAATAGTATGTCCACGATGATCACAGACAATAATATTGCCCAGGCTGTCGACTACTATTCCTGTAGGATGCGCAAAACGTGCCTGCGTAGCCGGACCGTCTTCCACGCCGTAGCTCCCTGTACCTGAAAGCGTTGTCACCTGATTATTGGCGTCTATTTTTCGAATGCAATTATTATAGGTATCCGCGACGTACACGGTGCCATCTGGCGCAACTGCAATTCCCCAGGGTTCATGAAAACTGGCAGCATCGCCAGGACCATTTACAGAACCTACTTCGCCCGTTCCAGCGATCGTGGTTACGGTGCCATCGGTTGCAATTTTTCGAATCTTATGATTCCAGCGATCCGCTACATAGACATTGCCATCGCGGTCTACTTCCAGGCCGTGTGGATTATTGAAGCGAGCTTCTGCACGGGGGAGGCCATCTTCATCACCTGGGATGCCGGCTTGTCCAGCGACTGTAACGACTGTTTGTGCATAGCCTTGCGAGAGTCCAAGCACACCCCAAAGCAATATGATTAAGCGATAGTGCATGGCTCTACAATATGAGGGGTTGGAGTATAAGTAGGACGAGTTTCTTGTAGCTGAAATACCTTGCTGT
>JBGCFB010000325.1:0-5865 GCA_045106685.1 Bacteroidia bacterium
ATTCAAAAGTAAAACGGCCCAATTTCTGATAATCAGAAATTGGGCCGTTTCACTTTCAGCTCTATTTTATGCTTAGAAGTTGTCTAACGAAACCCAAAAGTGTTGTCATGTCGAGCCGCGAAGCTGGCGAGACATCTTGACTTTTAGTCAATTAGTCGACAAAGTCAAGATTGCTCCTCAGCTCCGCGAGTCGAAATGACAACTTTGCTAAAAAATTGGCTTACACGGATTCGTTAGACAACCTCTTATAAAAAAGTTATTCGTTGATCTAATAGGGTGCGCGAATCAACATAGAGCTTTTGTTTCAAAAAACACTAGACTCATGACCCAAAACTCCCTTCACCCCTAAAACTTAAAATTATAGGTCAAACTCGGAATCACAGGGAACAAGGTCACCTGACGAGGCTGGAAGCGATTTTCAAGCTGCTCATTATAGACAAAGAAAGCGTTACGACGATTGTAGGTATTATAGAGTGAGAATGTAAGATCACCTGACTCCGTCTTTTTGCGCAGCTTCCAAACGATACTGAAATCAGAACGGTGATAAGCGGCGAGGCGGAAGCTGTTACGGTCGCCATAAATAGGGATAACGCGCGGATCGCCTGTAGCCGGATCAGTGATAAAGCTACGGCCAATCGGAAGTGAATAGGCATTGCCAGTGCCGTATATCCATGTACCGCCGATGCTCAGGCGGTCAGTCGCTTGCCAGGTAAGCACGAGGCTCACATCGTGGCGACGGTCATGGCGAGGGTGGAAATTAGCACCATCGTTGATGATCTTATCAGGCTCAGGATTATCCAGTTGAGAACCGTCAAACTTACGCCAGGCCCAGCTCAGGGTATACCCGATCCAACCCGTCAGTTTACCACGCTTTTTCTCCAAATATATCTCTGTTCCATATGCCCAGCCTTTTCCAAAAGTAAACTCATCAGCGAGGTTTTCATTGAGGAACAAATTGGCATTATCGCGGAAGTCGACTGCATTGGCGATCCACTTATAATAATATTCATTGGTGAGTAAGAAGTCCTTGCCGATAGCGAGGCTCCAACCACCTGCCACTTGCTGTGAACTCTGGGCAGGCACGCTTTCATTAGAAGGGTACCAAACATCCGTTGGGAGCGACGCTCCTGAGTTACTCACAAGGTGTATGTACTGATACATACGCGCATAGCTCGCCTTTACAGACAGGCTTGATGTAAGGCTATACTTTGCGCTAAAACGAGGCTCAAAGCCTCCATAGGCCTTTCCATCAGCACTCAAAAACGCTGACACGCGAATTCCGCCGTTCAAGCTCAGGCGATCATTCACTTCCCAATCATCCGACACATACGCGCCCAATTCAGTAGCAAAGAAACGCTCTCCTGCGGTAAAGCTCGCGGTCGTATCATTGGAGGTAAACTCGGCACGTCCCAAGTCAAAACGGTGGCGGATTCCACTCGCTCCGAAGCGCACGGTATGCCCTTTACCAGGACGGTAATAAAAGTCAGTTTTCAATCCATAATCACGGATACTGGAACTCAGATTAAACTCAAATGACTCGGCAAAGCTTCCATTTATATTGTAGCGGTAATCGGAGAATGTTGCCGTCGTATTTGAAAAAAGGCGTGGATTGAAAATGTGATTCCAGCGCACAGTTCCCGTAGCATTTCCCCAGTCAAAACCAAAGTCAAAGCTCTCGTCATTAAAACCAAAAACATCTTTACCAAAATAACCACTCGCAAAGACTCTGTCCTTTTCTCCTAGATCATAATTGACTTTGGTATTGAGGTCATAGAAGTAATAATCCGGGATCGGATCGAAATCTGGATCGTCTTCGTTTGAGCTATTGATAAGGCGTGTAAAAATATCAAAATAGGTTCTGCGGCCTGATACGATAAAGGAGCCCTTTTTCTTGGCAAAAGGGCCTTCAAGCGTAAGGCGTGAAGCGATAAGCCCAATTCCTCCCTGACCTGTCAAGCGCTCGCGTGAGCCGTCTTTAAGACGCACATCAACAACAGAAGAAAGACGCCCGCCAAACTGTGCGGGGAAGCCACCTTTATACAAACGTACATCCTTTACAGCATCTGCATTGAAAGTACTGAACAGACCAAAAAGGTGATTAGCGTTATAGACAATCGCTTCATCGAGCACGATCAGGTTTTGGTCCGGTCCGCCGCCTCGCACATAGAGGCCGGAAAAGCCTTCCCCACCCGACTGGACGCCTGGCTTGAGCTGCAAGGTCTTTAGGATATCGACCTCACCAAATATCACTGGGATACGCTTGGCCTCCACCGCTGTGAGGGTATTGAGGCTCATTTGAGTACTGTTTACCTTCTCCTTATTGCTTTTCTCAGCCGTGATAACCACGTCTTCGGTGGTGTAATCCTCGCTGGTAAGGCCGACATCAAGGCGAACATCTTTTTTCCCTTTAACCAGTACCGTAACCTTATTGGGAAGGTAGCCAGCATAGCGCGCTGTCACGGCGAAAGAATCAACCCCGGCAGGAGCAGTAAGCGAATAGAATCCATATTCATTAGAATAGGTTCCGACGCCAGCGGCTTCGTTAAATACTGCTGCGCCGATGAGTGTTTCGCCTGTGCGAATGTCGGTGATATAACCGCTCACGGCCGTCTGCGCAAAGCTCATCGAGCTACATACACAAACAAATAAAGCCACGGCTAGGAGGCTTTTTATTGACTTAAAAAAATGCATAAAGGACTGTTATTTAGGCTGGAGCCAAAGATAGAACTTTCTAAACGAAATTGTATTCGCAAACGTCCCCTTTGAGATTGGGCCTTGGCCGTTAATAAAAGTTCAGGTTTCCCGATGGTCGTCGGAAAACCTGAAAACAATAGTGATTATCACGTTTAGTTTCTTATGGTAGGGGCGTTTTGCAAAACGCCCCTACGAAACATGATAATCCTTAATCTCCTTTCTAAGGAATAATGAAATACGATATTGTTAACCTTGGCTAGGACGGATATAATGCTTTGAGCTTTTTCGCGTCTACCTTTTTTTCTCCTGTTTCCAAGTAATGTTTGTATCCTAAAATTCCATCTCGCAAGCCTGTCTTTTTAAGCTTCTTCTCCATCATTCCGGTCAATATGCCAGGCTTAGCTCTAAATATAAAAACAGTGCCCAAGTACGTTTTTCCATCATCTCCCTTTCTCACAACCCAGGTATTATATACGCTGGCTGGAAATCCTTTGGATTCATAGACATGATACGTAAACTCACGGTGGTCTCCTGAGTCCTTGAACTCGATGATGCGCTCTTTCAGCTCAACCGTCTTTCCTTGAAAGTCCAGCTCGCAATACCTTGCAGCCCCTACTCCCTGGGTGGTATCTCCAGTCAAACAACGTGAATAGTTGACCGATTGTATGATGTCTGCGATGCTCATGAAATTTCCTGCGACTTCATTCCATACTTCGTCGACTGTTTTATCAATAGCCACTTCTTCATATAGAACATGGTATTTCTTTTTGTCTATGGTTCTTCTGTTTTCGTAGCCACCATTTGATGAGCTGAGGTTTTGAGCATATGTGCTGCCTGCAAATAGCACGAGCATTGCGAAAATGAGATATCCTCTCGTTGTCATATTATTTTGTGTTATCGTTTTTAAAAACTGGAAATCGATTACCCTGACTTATCCCTTTTTCTTTAAATAAGGATACAGCGAATTCAGCCTTGCCGAATCCACGTTTTTCTCACCAGTTTCCAAATAGTGCTTATAGGTGAGCACACCGTTCCGTAACGAACCGGACTGGCGGAGTTTTCTACCTACTATTCCTGTCAAAAATGAAGGACTTGCTCTAAAAATGAAGACCGTTCCTAAATACGTTTTCCCATCATTACCTTTTCTAACAATCCATGTATTATAGGTCTTGATCTTCAAAGGAGAACCTTTGGACTCGTACACATCATAGGTAAATTCGCGATGGTCTCCTGTCCCTTTAAAATCAATTATCCGCTCCTTCACCTCAAGCTCTCTACCTTGAAAATTGATATTCATATATCGCTCTGCCCCTAGCCCTTCTGTAACATCCCCACTGAGACAATATGCTTCATTGATGCTTTTGGCTACTTCTCCTGCGTTCACGAAGTTTCCTGACACCTCATTCCATACATCATCCACCGTTCTGTCAATAACGACTTCCTCATACTGAGCATGGAATTTCTTGTTGTTTATGACTCTTCTGTTTTCATAAACACCATGAGAAGAACCGAGATTTTGCGTCTGTACATTTCCCATAATTAACACTCAATTAGTCAATTGATTCAACATGAATTTGTTGAATACAAAGCTAAAAGCTGGCTAAAGGAATGGGGGCGCAGATTTATTCAATTAAGACGCAATTTCATTCAATCGATATTCTGAAGGGGAGAGATTGAAGGTTTTCTTGAATAACCGATTGAATGTAGATGTGCTCTGGTAACCACAATCGTACGCAACGTCGGAAATGCGCATATCTATATTGCGTAACATCTCCTTTGCTTTATTCATCCTTTGCTCAAGAATATAATGGGAAGGAGTCTGCCCAAATACGTCATAAAATGTACGCTGGAATGTAGAAATGCTCATTCCACAGAGAGTTGCCAGTTCGCTCATGAGCAAATTCGAAAAGATATTCTGGTTCACTACTTTTTTAAAATCATACTCGTATGGCTTAAATAGCGAGACAACAAAGTCAGAAATCGAAGGTGCGTTTTCTGTTTTAGACAAAAGTAACAGGAACTCTTTAAGCTTAATTTTAATCATCGAATCATTCGATACCGAAGGATTGTCTAGCAAGAATTCAATCCCTTCAATGAAGTTCTTCATCAAGCCGTCAATATTAACTTTGGTCGCATCATAATCCGTTTCGAAATCAGAAATCGACAAATCAATATCAAACAATTCCTTCACGATGGAAGGATAAAGGTAGGCTCCAACACCTTTCGCCTGATTCGCTTGGTCTTGTTCTGCTTTTTGGGGTTCAAAAAAGTATTCGCTGCATTTTGCTAAAATACCATCACCTGAATTGAACTGAATTACTTTTTCAGGAGTCCTAAATTGCAACGCACCTTCCTGTAAATACATAAAGCAGGCTTCCGTTTCATTGAAGGTTTTAGGCATTCTCTGAAGATTCCCTAATACCCATTTTTCAAATACGACTTTATCTTTATACTGTAGTGTTTTGTGCTCTATTATCACCATAGAAACTAGCCATTAAGCAAAATATCCTGCATCCTTACCTCCATGAATGAGGCTAAGGCAAAGCGGTACTCTAATGTAATTTGATTGTTTTCCTAATCAAATTACGCCTTTCAAAAAGTCAATAGAAAAACGGTCAAATTTGTTCCAATTCCCGCTCCAAATTCGTCCTCGCTTTATCTTCATAACGCTCAAAGAAGAAGTCCGTTTTGTAAATCCTTGGCATAGCCAGAAAATGACGGAGGACTTTCTTTCTTCCTGGTTTGTATAAAAGGTCTGGGAAAATCTTGTATTCCTGGCGTACCTGTTGGGTATAACGTTCATAGTCCTCCCAGCCCTTTCCAAGGATCGACAAGTCAGCATCTGTAAACAGATTACAGTCCATATCCTGATGGGTATCATGCGACTTCGTGGCGAGAATATAATCGCACACCTTATCTGTCATCTCCTTCCCTACTCCAAACGATTGCAAGCGTTCTTGAGCGATCACAGCGCTCTGTGCTTCATTGTCACTGCGCGTAGCCTTATACACGATGTCGTGATATATCAAAACGAACAGCACTGCATTCCAATCCTGAATGAAGCTGCGACAGGCTTCAAGCTCTGCCAACAGGTTTTCAAGATGCTTTAAGTCATGATAATGCCGCCCTTTCTGGTTGTATGATTCGGTGATTTCGTTCCAAAGCTTTCCT
>JBGCFB010000326.1:0-3443 GCA_045106685.1 Bacteroidia bacterium
GTTGCACAGCGCGTATGGTGCCACGCACATAGGCCATGCGCCCGTCGGGCGCAGCCGCGATGCCATAGCTATTCCAACTGGTCAACTGGCCGGGCAGCACCGCACGGAAGCTGGCTTTCCCTTGCGCATCCGTGCGCAGCAAAGGCTGCCAATAGGCATAATCCCGAAAGTCGCTGCGGAGTTTGAGGATGTTGTTGAAGGTGGCAGGACTGTCGTCCATGGTGTCAGGGATGCCGTCGCCGTTGACTTGCAAGAAGGGAGCAGGCGTTCCAAATGCTGGTGAAGGTGGCTCTTTATCATATATATCAGCTACGCCATCTCCATCAGAGTCTAATTCGGGCACATCAATAAAATCTTCGTCTGCTCCGTAAATATCTTCAATTCCTATATCATCATATAAGTCCGGAACACCGTCAGCATCCCAATCATCATAGCTAAATTCGTCTCCAAGATCATCTGAATTCCTCACCATTGTCAATTCACCATGAGCGACTGTCAAAGACGCATAACTGATTACATCTCCATGAGCAACGTTTTTTCTTCTCTTAATATCGCTAGAAATACGCTCATAGTCTGTTTTCATTCTTTCAAGTTCTCTCATTCTTGAATTAACGCTTTCAGCCATTACTCCCTTTACCTTTCCAGCTAAGGCATGCTTCATTTCAATAGCTCCTTCGTCCGATCCGTGTATAACAAGTCCAATCTTTTCACCATTAATTGAAACCGCCTCTACATACCCTTCTTCCGAAACATGATTCAAGGTGTTTTTTTGTAAAACCACCTCTTTTACCCAAACTGTTGTGTCGTATTCTGCATTGACCGTGATGGAAATACTATCGCCAGGAAGATCATTGAATAAGATTTTTTGATGGGAATGGGCCTTTATTCTTGCAGCAAGAAACTCTTTGTAAAAAACATTCACCCAGAAGACCTTGCCCTTTAATTCAGGCACAGTAAGTTCCATATCCGCCGAACCCAAACTCAGGTGTCTCTGCACAAACAAATTCCCATTCTCAATCGCCTGTTCAATCGTATCGGTTTCCCAGGTTAAGGAATCGATAGGAAGCACATGTACAAAGCCTTCTTTTAGCTGAATATCTACCCAGGCCAGCCCTTTCTTTTCATGCTGAATGGCAAAACGGTACGTTCCTGCTGGAAAAGTATAATGATTAGTATATCTAGAAAATAACCAAATGCGTTGATCCTTTAGCATCCAGATACGCTTAAAACCATGTCTATTCTCACTTTCCAGATTTAGTTTTACAAAACTAGGCTCCCCTTCCATTGCGTTCACAGAAACACTAGCAGGTTCATATATGATTTTTGATTCTTTGTCAAAAGGAACATCACGCAGTCGCATCGGAAATTCACCCATATCCACCCGTGAAGACCTAATGCTCCTATTGTACTTAGCGTCAAAGAGGCGATGAGAGGTAAGTTTTAGATAATGGGTTTTGAATGAGTATTTGTAACCAAATTCAAAACGTTCAGTGATCACATTTTTGCCCGGATCGATAAAATACAACTTTGGAGTACCGAAAAACGGCCCGATAAATCTTCCTCCGGAGCTATAGTTATCCTGCTTCCAGGCGCGGAATCCATCACTAACATAGGCAAAGCGGGAGTCAGTCGAAACATCTATTTTGACAATGCGATAATTAAGCTCAGCGGCCTCTTCTTTACTGAGTCGCGGCTTCGCCTTTTCAGTTGCAGTATGCTTCTCGCATTTGTCCATATCGAAGGAAAACTCCAGCTTCTGCCCGCGCTTGAGTTTCACGTTTTGAAACTCGTAGATAAAGTCGCGCATGCGCACCCGCAAGGTATAGCTGCCTGAGTCTGCAAGGATTGCATAATGGCCTTTTTGATGCACATGAGAAGAGAAAACCAGTTTGTTATTCAGCCAAATCATTGTTGGAATTTCAGGACGTTCTCTGCTAAACCGCTCAAAAGGATGCACAGCAAATGCCGCAATCATGGAATCTGCCTTTGGCAAAGGATGATAATAGCTCGCCACCGGATCAGGGAAACGAATGGTGTATCCAGGCTTTTGGTTTATGCCTAAAGCCTGCGCCCAGGGAAGGCTGATTTCGGTTCCAAAGCTTTTAGGAAAAAGCCCTTTTAATTCTGATTCCCAATAGCGAAAGCGCTGCTTGGCAATATCGTCACCAAGGCGAAGTTTGGGCATGGAGAGATCGCCGAAGCGAACATGATTGGCCCATACGGTGAGGTCGGCATCGGGGATGGGATTGCCTGATGCGTCGGTGAGCAGGAGATTGACGTCTACACTGTCGCCGGGGGCGGCTTTTTGAGGCTGCTCAAGCGTCAGTTGGAGGCGCTTGGGGAAGTGGTGAAAGCGCCTATTTTGCTCGGTAGTTTTTCCGTTCCAATAATATGACATGCGCGCCTTGGTATGCGTTTTAGGAATGGAGAGCTTTAAATCATGTGTGCCAAAACCCGATTGGATCATTTTTCCTTTTTGCCAAAACTCATAATGAACCTCGACGCCGATTTTGTTTTGCATAACAAAAAAGAGGGAATCATTTTTTTGCTCAAAATCAGCATCAAGCATAAAACGAGGCGGACTGATCTTCTTGCTGTAATCTCCCAGGTCGATCATCACATGCGTCATCGCCGGATCAAACTCGAATGTATGCGGCAGCGAAAGTGCATCGAGCTTTTTGTATATATTTTGTCCAAAAACCTCAGCATCAACCGCCTTTTTATCCCAACCCAACGGCCATGAAATAGAATCAATCGTAAGCTGTCCTGCCAGCCAGTGATAATGAACTTTGGGGCTTGGCTCATAGAGGTATATCGTCGCATTTTTTTCCACCAAATCGCCACTTCCGTCTCGCATGTAGAGATTCACCGTATAACTCGAACCGAGGTAGCGCAATGCCGAATCAGGCAAATGAACATGTGTCGTACCACTGCGATGAAGCGGAAAGGTGTCCTCGTACATCACATTTGGGAAGCGCGTAAGACTATCCCAGGACTCTTTGAAGGTTTCGTTAAAACTCACCTTACAGATAGCTGTTCCATCCATGACCGGAAGGCCATTGGCCGCTTTCGCAGTAATCGTAAGTAAAGGAGGAATCCCCAAATACAGGCTATCAGTATTCGTCTTTAAACTATACTCCGCATCTTCCAGCACATAGTCTTCTATTTTAAAATCGGCGGTTACGATGCGTTCTTTTCCCTTGAGGAAAAGGCTGTACATCTTGTCTATTTTGAGCGAATCACCCAGCACCAAATCATAGACATAAGCTCCAGGTCTTTCTGGCGAAATCATGCCCAGATCAACCTTGTCTTTTGAGGAAGAACCGTAGTAATTTTTGTCCAAAAATAAATGAATCGGTTCGTTGAAGGGCTTTCCATTTCGCTTGCAGATATAGGCTTTCATGCGGACCGTATCGCCCAAGCGATACTTGGGTTGATTGGTT
>JBGCFB010000327.1:0-17540 GCA_045106685.1 Bacteroidia bacterium
GTTGCCTGAATCAAGAATTGTTGAATCTAGGTTTGGAGGCAATAAAATTCGCACTTTCGGCCGCCTTTGGTCAGGGTATCAGACCACAAAATTACAGTTAGGAAGTCAGCCCGTTTTTGCCATTATGAATCACGAAGAAGAAGTCTTCCAAACCTCTGACTACAACCCTGATATGCGGAGCTTATTTACGTGGTTTGAAGATGGCCTTGAGAAGGTGAAAAAAATAAAAGTCGATTAACACCAGTAGAGACGTTGCATTGCAACGTCTCTACAATCATTGCGATATTTTTCACCATTGCTCGGAGAGAGAAACTCTTTTGAGAATGAGCGCTGAATTTGATCGCGGATCACATATATTTGCTCCATGCGAACTTCAACCCTCGTTTCCTCTCTTGCCGAATCCGCTACGCTGGCTATCAGCAAGCGCGTACGTGAACTCAAAGCCGAAGGCAAAGACGTCATAGGTCTGACCCTCGGTGAACCCGATTTTGATACGCCGGAGCATATCCGCGAAGGTGCCAAGCAGGCGCTCGACGATGGCTTCACGCACTATCCGCCCGTGGCGGGCTTGCCCGCCTTACGACAGGCAATCGCCGATAAGCTCAAGCGCGACAACGGCCTGAATTACAGCAAAGAAAATATCGTAGTCTCGACCGGAGCAAAACAGTCTCTATACAATGTTGTCTTCGCCCTCGTCAATCCGGGCGACGAAGTCATCATCCCAACGCCATACTGGGTTTCTTACTCCGCCATGGTGGAGATCGCTCGCGGTACGATCGTGCCTATTCCGACCGACATCGAGGACGAATACAAAGTAACCGCAGCCAAGCTCGAAGCTGCAATCACGCCCAAAACGCGGCTCATCATGCTCAGCACACCTTCCAATCCTACCGGAAGTATGTACAGCAAAGAGGAGATGGCCGCTATCGCGGCAGTGCTGGAACGCAATCCGCACGTGCACCTCATCGCAGACGAGATTTATGAGTACCTCGTGTACGAAGGCACGCACAATAGCTTCGCCAGTTTTGAGGCAATTTTTGATCGTGTTATTACCGTAAATGGCTTCTCCAAAGGCTTCGCCATGACAGGCTGGCGACTAGGCTATATCGCTGCTAGTCAGCCGATTGCGGCTATTTGCGAAAAGCTTCAAGGACAGATTACTTCGGGTGCAAACAGCTTCGCCCAGCAAGGCGCAATCACAGCGCTTACAGGCGGCATGGAGACGGTCATCGAGATGCGCGAATCCTTTCGCGCGCGTCGCGATCGCATGTTCAAGCAACTCCAGGCCATCGACGGCCTTAAGGTAATTTTACCTGACGGAGCCTTTTATTTTTATCCAGACTTCAGTAGCTATTTTGGTAAAAAAGCGCCTTCCGGCAGCACGATCAATTCCTCCGATGAACTCTGTCTATATCTCCTCGAAGAGGTAGGTCTCGCCCTCGTTCCCGGCGCAGCTTTTGGCACCAAAACACACGCACGCATATCCTACGCCTACGCACCCGATGTCCTCGATGAGGCCGTCCGCAGGTTGGAGGTTGGCTTGGGGAAATTGGTGTAGACCGTTTTTGAATCTTATCCCTTCCCAAAAATCTTTCTGTAAATCGGCTTACGATAAGCAAATTGGAGCCACATGACGGGGTAAAGGAAAGGGTCTAATAGAAAAAAAGGACTTTTGAAATGAATATCATCAATAATGTAGCTTGATTTTTCATCCACAGCTTCAGCAATATGGCGGTGCTTCCATTTTTTTAGAAAAAATGGCAATTTCTTTCCTTCATCTACAAACCAGGAGCTGTTTTCGTCCTCGCCATGCGCCGTAATTTCTGCAAACCAGTCTTGTTTGATCAAGCCTAAAAGCAATGACATACGGACATGTACCTGGTCTCCTGTCTTACTTCCGTCAAAGCGGATAAGCTCAACGCCGGCTCCTGGAGGGGAAAGTGATTCAAATAAAGACTTGTCAAATCGAGCCATAATGCTCGCTGGATCACCCTTGACACGGGTTTTGAGAAGAATGCGTGGCATATCTCTATAAACAAAAAAAGCCCTGAATGTTCAGGGCTTTTTTGAATTAAGCGGAGAGAGAGGGATTCGAACCCCCGGTACCTCGCGGCACTTCGGTTTTCAAGACCGACGCATTCGACCACTCTGCCATCTCTCCGTTTCGGGATGCAATTTTACGACGCTTTTTTCAACTTTTCAAGAACAAATTGCAATTGTAAGATTTGGCTTGAAAATTGAACATAAAGAAAACAGCTCTTTTTTTGCCTTACCATGGGATTTGATTTGTTTTGTAGCTGCATGAAACGCGCCTTTTTCAAGTGGTTTTTTGCCACTTGGGTGCTCGGAGTTTCCCTGTCTCAAGCACCTGCTCAAAGCGGATTGCCCTCTGTCTCGGAGCGAGCAATCGATATCCAGCGACCCTCTCAGGGCTCGCCTGATATCTTTATGCGCTTTTCGCCGGAACAATCACTTAAAGCAAACTCCTGGAAAAAGACGATCATCGATGATCTCGTTGCCCAGAATCAGGACGATTGTTATCGCGATTACAGCTTTCGCCTTATTTCACAGCACACCGATAAGCGAGACGAACTACATGCGCGTTTTCAATTACGTATTGCTGAAGTGCCCGTGAAAGGGATTCAGTGGATCGTACATCAGCGCGGAAGTGATGTGTATGCTATCCAGGGGTCGATTCCTGGCTGCATTCCGCATATAAACACTTCAGAAAAAATAGCCGAAACTGCGGCTCGCGACATTGCGATTGCTCAAAGTCCGGCCCGATGTTACGCCTGGGACGAAGCTCCACAGCAACATCCTTTCCCCGAAGCCAAGCTCGTTCTATTACACGTTGAGCCTGAAAGAAAATATGTCCTCTGCTGGCAGGTGGATGTCTATCGTACCAAACCGCTTTCGCGTGAGTGGGTCTTCGTCAACGCAGAAAACGGCAAGATAGAAGCACGTTGGAACCGCTTACACAGCGTGGATGTCCCAGCCCAGGCCAACACGCTATATGACGGGCAGCAGAATATCACAACTGACAGTATCAGTCCTGGTCGTTTCCGTCTTCAGGCAGCAAATCGCGGTCAAGGCATATTCACATACGACCTGCGCCAAGGGACGAATTTTGCACAAGCCTTTGATATAGAAAATAGTACCAAGGTCTGGGATGCACCTACCGATCCTGGCAAGGCTGGCTGGTCTGCGCACTATGCCGCAGAAAAGAGCTACGATTATTTCTCACAAGTTTGGAACCGAAACTCCTATGATAATGCCGGTGCGCCGCTTATCAGCTATGTAGGTTTTGATCAAAATCTTGGAAATGCATTTTGGAATGGGCAGGCGATGATTTTTGGGGATGGTGACGGACAAAATAGCAACCCATTTGTTTCACCCGACATCGTTGCTCACGAATTCGTTCACGGCATCACAGACAACACCGCTCAGCTTTTGTATAGTGGAGAATCGGGCGCGCTCAATGAAATGTTCAGCGACGTCTTTGGTGTGCTGGCAGAAAGCTGGATACGCCAACAACCCGTCGAATGGGTGATCGGTGCAGAGCTGCGCCGCCAAGGCGGCATTCGCTCGCTGGAAGATCCAAATCGCTTCAACCACCCGGATACCTACCAAGGTGTGTTCTGGTTTGCCGGGGCGGCCGACAATGGCGGCGTTCACACAAATTGCAGCGTCGGAAACCACTGGTTTTATTTACTGTCCCAAGGAGGTCAGGGCGTCAACGATTTGGGAAATCATTTTCAGGTTCAGGCAATAGGCGCAGATGATGCTGCTGAGATTGCCTTCCGCACACTGACCGTGTATTTAACACCATCTTCCAACTTTGCCAACGCTCGTTTTTTCAGCATTCAGGCAGCAGAAGATTTACATGGAGCTTGCAGCCCGGAAGCTCGCGCTGTTGCGGAAGCTTGGCAAGCGGTGGGTGTAGGCGGAGCTTATGGAGGAAATGTACAGGCCAATTTCATCATACAACCAATATCGGCTTGCGATACTCCAGCTACCATTCAATTTGATAATCAAAGTCAAAACGCTCAAACCTACCGTTGGAATTTTGGAGATGGAAACACATCTACCTCCACCGATCCATCGCATACCTATCGCCAAGCTGGCACCTATACCGTACAGCTCATCGCCAACGGAACAGGAACCTGCAACACTGCCGACACCCTTAGCCAGACACTCGTCGTTCAAGCTGACTCTGCCACGAGCAGCAGTCCATGTAGTCCTGCTACGACACAATCAAATCCCAGCCGAGGGATTTTTCAAATACGCTTACATACGCTCGCCCATACCTCCATCGGTAGTCCGGAAGGCTATCAGGATTTCAGCTGTAGCAATCGCGTAAGGCTGGAACAAGGCAAAGCCTATCCATTCGAAATATCTACCGGAGTCGATACGCCGGAGTACGTCACGGTCTGGGTGGACTGGAATGCTAATGGCGACTTTGCCGATGTGAAAGAACGCATCTACGAGGGCCGCGCTTTACAATATCATCGCGATAGTATATTCGTCCCTGCGGCGGCCGCAGGCAATCAGCCTCTGCGCATGCGCATTCGTTCGGAGGCGCTAGGCCCTATTACTGGGCCGTGTCAGGCAGCGCAGCAAGGCCAAGTCGAAGACTATGGAATCATCGTGCTTCCGCGTACTGTGCTTCCTCAAGCCGCCTTTCGGGCGGATCGCCGTCTGGCTGGGGTAGGTGAACCCATCCGACTTGAAGATCGCTCGCTCGGAGCACCTTCTTCTTGGCAATGGACCCTGCCCGGTGCGACTGCTACAAGCAACGTCCTCGATACGATATCGGCGATGTATAATGCGCCAGGAAAATACGATGTCACGCTCAAGGTCGATAATGCTCAGGGCAATGACTCATTGGTAGCGGTAGATTATCTGGATATCCTGCCGGTTTTCCTTCTGGGAAATGCTGTGCAGGCTAGTGACACAGCTGGTTTCGTCTATGATGATGGTGGATTCGATGGCGATTATAGTAATGGGAGCAACTTCAGCATCACGATTGCGCCGCCTTGTGCGCGTTGGGTGGAGCTTCATTTCACCCAATTTGATATTGAACAATGCTGCGATATGCTGACCGTGTATGACGGAGACGATGCTACCGCACCGGTTTTGCTTGTCGCTACGGGTAATACGCTTCCTCCTTCCATTCGCGGAAATTCCGGCAAGCTCACCATCGTATTGACGGCTGGCCCAAATGGAAACGCCGCGGGATTTGGTGCTTATTGGAGAGCGGAAGCTCCGCCCGCCAATCCGCCGATTGCAGCATTCACATTCAGTCCATCGAGCCTGCCTTTTAATAGCAGCATCCAGTTTACAGATGGCAGTAGCGGCGATCCGCGTGACTGGTTCTGGGACTTTGGAGATGGCACGCGCGACACAGGCTTTTCCGTTTCGCACAGCTTCATAACATCTGGTCCTGCTACGGTCCAACTTATCGTTGATAATTGTACGGGCCGTGATACGATTTCTCAAAATATTACGATCCAGACGGCACCGCAATTTGCCATGCGGCCTGACACGCTATTTGCCACGCTCAACGATTGTAATGATACGATTGTGCAGTTCGTCACTTTGTATAATCGAGGTGCAGGCGACCTTGTCATTCGCGGAACGGAATTGCCCAAGGACCCTAGTCAACTGGACTCGGTACGTAGCCGATTTAACCGTAGGTTTCCTGAATTAAATAGCCTGATTCCTTCGCGGTATGACTTTACGGGAGGAACATTTGGCACGCAAATAAGTGACGGTGGACGTGATATGTTTGACAACGGCAATATCCTCTCCACCAATCTGGATAGTCCGCTTTTCTATTTCGATAATTTCATTCTTCCGAGTCAGGCCTTTGGGCCTTCGGGGCAATATCTTACCCGCAAAGTGCCAGGCTTATTTATGCTTGCAGCAGATTTGAATGGTGTTTCCAGTTTTAATATCAATGGTGGTTTGGGAGCTGATGGGTTTGGGAAAATAGACGGTTCGTCTTTATACATCAATAAAAAAGGTGTTGGGTATCGCTTGTTTGTGAAGCGGGTATATGATGCGGTAGATCCTTCGGTTAATCATCTTATTCTTCTGGAAGATCGGCTAGGCCTTGCGCAGTTTTTCCCAAAAAATACCGACCTCGATAACCATACGATTCAAGGCCTGCAACGCTCACGAAGATTATACTACATGCTCTTTGGAGGTGAAAACGGGCGCTATATGTCAGATTCGGTGATGCTCAAAATGGCTGACAGCTTTTTGGACATTATTAGCCCTGGCCCCGATTATCTACAATTCTCGCCTGACTCTGCGACGATTGCTCCGGGAGATTCTTTGAAAATCCAGGTTCAGCAGACATCATTTGGCCTGGCGAATGGGCGTTATGAGACTGATATTTTGTTCCAAAGTAATGACCCTCAAATTCCTGACACCATCATCCCCGCGATTCTGGATGTCAATGGTGCAGCAGCTTTGGCCGTATCAGCCGATAGTCTTGACTTTGGGGCAGTAGCGATACGTGGGAACGAAACGGCACCGTGGATTATCAGCAA
Source organism: Bacteroidia bacterium (assembly GCA_045106685.1). Lineage (GTDB taxonomy): Bacteria > Bacteroidota > Bacteroidia > J057 > J057 > JAUIGE01. The sequence continues at coordinate 6,558 of JBGCFB010000327.1, forward strand.
CACCGGCTGTGACACACTTTGGCTTCAAGGCCTGAGCAGCAGTAATCCTGCTTTTAATATGCCGGGGCTTCCAGCGTTTTTGGTACCCGATCAAAAAGACACCCTGAACGTACGCTTCTCTCCGCTTCTCGCTCAGCCTTACAGGGACACAGCGACGCTTGAAACTTCCGCTGATACTGTTGTGGTTATTCTAAAAGGCTCAGGGACTCCGTCAGCCTGGGTGGAAAGTGGGAGTGATACTATTTCGCTTCGATTTGAAACTTGTAATGACTCTGTTGCTGTTCCGCTCAGAATATACAATCGTGGAACTGGTAGCCTTCAATTTCAAAGTATAACGCCTAAGGACAGTATTCATATTCTGGCCTTGACCTATGGCGTAGATTTGAATAATGAGTACCAAAATACCTTGCAGGCTTTGCGTGATGAAGGGCTCATTTTTTCTATAACAGCCACCCTAAGTACCGACCCTGATAGCATTCGCGGTTTACTTCCACAGGCAGATCTATTGCTCCTGCCCGAGTCAGAGACAGGCTTTCCTACTGCGTGGTCAGGGCTTCAGGTATTGGTAAGGGATTTTGTGGAAAATGGCGGAAATGTGGTTGCGATGGCTTCGCTTTCAGCGGGTAGTGCACCTTTGTTTAATCTTGGTATCGTGCAAGGCTTTTACCGTGGGCCAGCGACTGGACAAGCGCGCATCGACCAGCGCTCCGATCCGCTCGCCAAAGGGCTCCCAGCACAATTCACCATTCCTCAAAGCACCGCTTTACTCGAAATCACAAACGGAGATTACACACCCGTAGCGCAGGCGCAAGTAGGACAGAACCAATACGACATCGCAGGATATCGCAGATTCGGTCAGGGCCTGATTGCGATCCTTGGCATGGACATGAGTCAGCGAAGCCCAGAGGCTGACCGACTCTTATCCAACACCGTTCGCTGGGCCGGCAGTAGTGGCGCCCTACCCTGGATACCTATCGGTCCGACCAATCAAACGGTGGCGCCACTCGACTCGATAGACATACTCGTTCCGATCTCAGGGAAAGGCCTCTACGCAGGCTCCTATGATGGCGACGTGCTATTTGAAACAAACGATCCGACCATGCCGCTGCTCCGTGTACCGGTCAAAATCGAAATAGATGCGGAAGCGGTTTTGAGTGTAAGCGAACGTTGCCTCGATTTTGGTGATGTGGGTCAGTTTAGGACATCGCTCGACACGCTCATTATTCACAATAGTGGCTGTGATACCTTATTCATCGACACGGCATTTACACGACTGGATACGATTTTCAGCTTATTAAATGAGGCGACTCCTTTCCTACTTCCAGATGAAGCGGACAGCCTTTTCGTCGAATTTAGCCCCAAGCAGGTTCAAGCATACAGCGACAGCATCCGCATCATAAGTTCGCTTGGAGATTCCGTCGTTTGTCTAAATGGAAACGGTCTTCCTGTGCCACGCACGAGCCTAAGGCCTGACAGTATCTCAGTCCTGGTGACCTCATGTACCGACACTACGCGGGTGCCCATGTGGCTGCGTAACACAGGTGCCGCGCCTACTTCATTCAGTACGATAGCGGGACGCGGAAATAGCAGCAATGAAATCCTCATTGTCGAGGACGTATTTCCCTGGGGACTTGATATCGCTGTGCTTGTGGCGCAGCGTACAGGTTTGCGGGTTACGAAGGTTTCTTCTCAAAATCTTGTCAATGAAGACCTGAGTCTTTACGGCTGGGTTATCGCCTTGGGCGACCAGCCCAATAGCTATTACAGCGCCATTACAAACAATCAGCTGCAGTTGGAGCAGTTCGTTCAATCTGGTGGTCTGCTGCAATTGCATATGGCTACACGCGGCGTGAATCTTCGCCTTCCAGGCGGTGTGACCGCTACAGACGGCAATCGCGAAATCAATAATGATATTGTCTCGCAGATGCATCCGATCGTGTCGGGCTTGAGTAGTCCGCTAACCGGCAACCTTGTGAGCCACGGATACTTTGGCAACTTGCCTGCCGGAGCGCAAATTTTGACCCAAACCACCCAAACTGCATTACCGACTACGATCAATTATACCCTGGGAAGAGGCGAAGTCCTTGCGACGACGATGACCTGGGAGTTTGTTCATGGTCAAGCCTTGCTGAATAGCCAACCGCTGCTGGAAAATGCAATCCAGTTTATCGACGATAAGGTCGGTTCCACACCAGCATGGCTCAAGATGGTGCCCAACAATGGCATGCTTGCAGCGGGCGATTCTGTAGAGATCGAATTACAGCTTGTTCCTTCAGGATTGACCAGCGGAATCTATTCGACTGTGATTACGGTGAATACCCTTGATCCACTCGCACCTGTGCAGTTCGTTCCGTTGAGGATGGATCTGCAAGGGCAGCCGGCGCTGGGTATTCAGGACACCTGTCTGGTATTTGCGCCTACGTTTGAACAAGATAGCATACTCGACACACTGTACATCGCGAATCCTGGTTGCGATACACTCCTGCTGACCACGCAGGCTATACCTGCTTCGGCATTTTCTGTACTGACCGATACGCTGCATGTTCCGGCTGGAGAGGAAGGAATAATCGTATTGAAATTTTCGCCAGGTGCCGCCGGCTTATTCCGGGACACCTTGCACATGACCTCCAATGCTGGAGATAGTCTAATATGCCTTCAGGGCGAAGGCCTGGGCAAGCCGATTTGGCAGTGGGTTGAAGATACGATTGATGTGCGTCTGCGCATTTGTGATGATAGCGTAGATGTATTTGCTGTGTTGGAAAATGTAGGTAATGCACCGCTTGACTATCGTTTGCCTCCGGACCCACAAGCTGATAGTCTCGAAATTTTGGTCTTGATAAATGGCGTGGATACGATGACCGCCGCCTATCAGCGGATGCAGCAATTGTTGCGTCAGCGCTACCCGCGTCATCGCTGGAATGCACAACGTATTACGGACCCGACATTGCTGCAAAACGCACTCGATACGACGACGATATGTTTGGTGCCTCCGCTGTCTAGTAGTGGACTTATCGTATGGACAAATCTGGGGCCTACCTTGCAGCAATATGTGTCACAGGGCGGCAGCATCTTGTGGTGTGGAAGCAGCTATTTACAGTCTGATCCACTGTTTAATACTGGCCTTGTTTCCGGAAGTTTTGGAGGAAAGGTAGGAATAGGAAGTCAGTTGGATATGCTGGATAGCCGTCATCCGATCACGCAAGGTTACCCCGCAAGTATTACGACTTTACAAGGAGCTTTTTACCTCAATACAAGCCCACAGCAGTTACAGCCGCTTATGCGTTTTAGTCAGGGAGGAACGAACTATACTGCGCTCGGATATCAGCATATAGGGATGGGAAAACTGGTCTGGATGGGAGCCGACATGGAGATGCCCGACCCTTTACTGGATAGCAGTTTTGTGCGTGCGGTATTGTGGGGTGCCAATTATTATCCTAATACCTGGTGGGCAAGTCCTGGTCAGGGGCAAATTGCCATAGGCGGTCGTGATACGGTAAGGGTTCGCGTGTTTACTGCCGGGATTCAGGCTGGCGATTATATCGCTCGTCTGCCGGTAGAGACTAACCAACCGGATAGCCTTGTGGCACCGCTCTTTGTTCGTTATGAATTGCTGAATGAGCCTTGCGCTATAATCAGTTTTGATCCGCTGGATGTATGCGATGGGCTGGTGCGTTTTACGGCCGAAGGGCGTCAGCCTGGAGATCAACAAGAGTGGCTATTTAATGGGCAAGACACAGCCTCCGGCCTTTCGACTAACTATAGTTTCAATACCAGTGGCAGCCAGGAAGTTCGCTTGGTGACGAGCCTGGGCGCGGTGAGTGATACGCAAACAATCACCGTGAATATCCCGACCTTGCTTTCTGCTGCCTTCCAGTACAATGGCCTCCTCAGGGCGGGCGAAGCCATCAGTTTTGTGGCGGATTCGGTGCGCCCTGCAATATTTCGCTGGAGCTTCGGCGATGGTAACCGCGCAGAAAATGCTACTGTCGGGCATGTCTATGCTCGTTCTGGCACTTACGATGTGGAGCTTGTCGTGACGGACAGCCTTGGCTGCATGGTGGATAGTACGCAGTCATTGAAGCTAGATGTTGGGGTAGCAAATGAGCCTTTTTTACAAGACCCCAAACTCGAAATATATCCCAATCCGTTCCGTGACCGACTGTGGTTACGCTGGAATACACCGGAACGCAACGCGCATGTCACCCTTTTTGATGCAAACGGAAGACGTGTGCATGAAGAAGAAATGCGCGGAAATAAAGCCGAGCTATTTGTGCCAGGACTTGCGGAGGGCGTCTATACCTTAAGACTCGTTATGGGCGAAGCTGTTTTAGTACGGAAAGTCATCGTTCGATACTAAGGCTGCATGCACTAAGTCGTCAATCTGCAATCGCTAATCTGCAATTTGACCTATGTGCCTAATTCATCGATCTTTTGGACGAGCGCTTCATCCATTTCTATATGAGGATTGAGGTATATATACCCTACAACCAGTTGCCAGACGAAGACTGTGGCGGCACCATAATATGGCATGACTTCAATGCCTTCGGCAAATAAGAGAGGAGCAAAGCCAAGCACTGCCGGAATCAATCCGAATAAGCTAGAAATCCAGCTATTGGTTTGAGGTTGGATACCGTGGCGTAGCTTCATGGTCCACCAAATCACAAAGATTCCGACACAGCAACTAATCGGTGTCGCAAAAACGAAGAAAGGCGTAAACGAAATACTGAATAAGGCGATCCACAAGAGGAACATATAGAGGCCTGAAAGGGCATATCGCTTCGTCTCGACCTCTGATTTGAATCTGTACCAAAGTGCTGCGCTGAAGAGAATTCCAGGCGCTATTACACCCGGAATTTTTGCCAGAAAATACGGCGTTAATTCAACACCACCATAGATGTCAAATGCGCCAACAATGCCAAAGCCGATGATGATGCTAGAGGCGATTGCAGCGATAATAAATGGTAGTGCGTGTTTGTTTAGCATAAGGTGTTTGAGTGGTGCCTCTAAAGCGATAGAATTAGTTTCAAAGGCGCGTTGGAGATGAAACGAGCGCGCGCGGGTAGGGCCACGGGATTGTAGCGGAGGGCTTGTTTGGCTCGTTTCCGGCTTTTTGGATACTTTTTCGCCGTGAAAAAGTATCAAGACCATATGATCAGGAAGTGGATTAGCAATCATAGGTTTCATAAAAAACTTCAAATGAGTATCATTCATCTTTCCCTATCTCTTCGATCAGATTCTTGATGTACCCATGCTCATTGAGGTCTTCCTGAGTATTTTGAGAAAAGAGCCATCCTACGGCAAGATTCCAGCTTAGCAGGAGAACAGGAATTTCGAACCAGATAGAAACTCGGATTCCGTAAGGGTATAGTAGTATTGTGATTAAATGTGGGATGGCAAAAGCAATTCCACCTGCGAGTGCAAGCTTCCACATAGGCGGAGTGCTCCAGCCCATGAAATTTTCGTAGCCTCCTCCTGCCAAAATACTCGATACAGCGCCTATCCCTGTAAGGCCGATAATGGACGCTGCGAAGATGAAAGAAGAGCCTGATTGACTTACAAGCTCAGCAAGTGGCCTGATCAACCCCATGGTAAACAGGGCAAATACGACTGTGAAAATGATCACAAAAAGCCAGGTTTGGCTTTCTGGTCTATGTGGCCGAATCCGGTTAAGTGCAAGGGCGAAAATAAGGCCACAAATAATACTTACAATGCCCCAAAGTAAGCCACCTCCAGCCGCGAGCCCAGCAAAAGCCAGCACAGCTGAGGAAACGCCACTTATCATAAAGTAGCGTAAACGCTTAGCCGGAAGTTGTTTTTCGTTAGGGTTTGAAGTGGGCAAAATATGAGGGCTTCGAGTTATACCAGCAATTAAAGCAATTTTTATCCCACACCTATTTCCTCAATACGCGCCAACGCTTCCTTTTCCACTTTTGAATCCATGTAAATGAGTCCCATCGCTATTTGCCAAAAAAAGACGATAAAGGCACAAGGGACATGTTTTACATAATCCTCTGTGGTGAACATTCGAACGCGGGTCACAAAATTAATTCCGACAACTTCATCAAGTATCCACCATGTAGCCATGCCCGCAATCGCTGCCAGCATGCCCAAAAGTGCCAGTTTCCAGGCGGGTTTTTTGGTGCGGATTTTATGACGAAAAGCGAGGATTCGAATAGTCGCAATACTACCTCCAAATCCAGATATCGGGACAATGAATTGCCATAGTGCATGGTAAGAAAAGAAGAACGCTATTCCCCACGTCGAAAATAAAAAGAAGGCGGTCAGCAGAAAACGTTGCGTTGCCAAAACATCCTTGAATCTAATTCTGATTGCTCCAATGAAAGAAGTCCCTACAATGATAAGAGGAGGTGCCAGCCCATATTGAGACTCTACAGACTTCTCCATCAAAAACCACATCGCCAACCCGGAGACAAGGGCAGCGATTGCAAAGGGGGCAAGCTGTCGGGTTTTGAGCATGGTGTGGCGAAATGAGTGCTAAAGTTAAATAAGAGAAGGTCATAATTAAGTTTTTTGCCATTTTCTTAACTAAGAGGTGTTTTCGTTAAAACCCTACTCCTTCCCAATCCGACTAATTAAGCCACGCATCTGTCTTACTTCAAGCTTTCGATCGTCTTCTGTGGGGAGACAAAAAAGCCAGCCCACGGCGAGTTGCCACACTAAAATCAGGATACTGGTCTGAATCGCTAGATAGGGCCAGGATATAATATGCTGCGATGCTGTGATCAACAGAAATGGAACGGTGTATGCCAGACTTCCAACCAAAGCAGTTTTCCAGGCTTTAGGATAATCCCATTTCAAAAAATGACCATATGAGCCTGCCGCAAATAGGCCTGCAAATCCGCCCAAAAGTAGCATTATGAGAACGAATACTAGATAGTCTTTTAGGCTAAGACCACCTTGGGATATGAAGTAATCGGAGGACTTATATATTAACACGAATACGAACCCAATATTGAATAAGGTAAAGAGCACTGTAAATATTGCCACAAAACCAGGGATATAGGCTGCCTTGCGTTTGAGGCGGATTTTTGAAAGGGCTACAGCAAATAATAACCCTGGAAATATAAAAGCGAGTGGAGCAACAAGGGGATTCCTGATAAATTCCGCAATCGTAAGTAACAAAGCCGATATCGCGCCACTAATGAGGAAATACGTAAATCGTTTTATGACTAGCTGCCGCTCGGTTTGTTTGGTCCATTCGGTGTTCATGGGTTGGGTATTCCTGTTGGGTGAAAGGAGAGGTGAAGCTCCTGAGGTGACTAAGTAAAAGGTACAGGATAAGTCGTTTTGTGGAGGCTTTACTTACTACTTGAAATCAATTCCGATTGCAAGACCTCTGTCAGTGCATCACCACTACGCTCAAAGCACTGACAGAGGCAAGCAATCCTAACGAGACAAAACAAACCTCGCATAATTCAGGCTCGCAACAATATCTTCTTTTTCAAGCTCGGGGTGCGCTTCCAAAACTTCTTCAATATTCATTTCTGATCCCAACATATCTAGAATAACCACTACAGGCCAGCGCATACCTCGGATACAAGGCTTGCCGCTGCATATTTCAGGGTTTATGTTAATTCGCTCAAGATGTTGCATAGTGAAGGAGTTTTATAAAAAAGTCAGCGGCCAGAAGCTAGCAGCCAGCAGCCTTCCTACTTCTCCCCATAAGCCAAGTCACCCGCATCACCCAGGCCCGGCACGATGTAGCTCTTGGCGGTGAGTTCGTGGTCGATGGCGCAGGCATACACTTGAGCTTGCGGAATATGTTTCAGTACATACGCTACGCCCGCTTCGCTGGCGATAACGCCGCCAACAAGAATACGGGCAGGCTTACCTTTCTGTAAAAGCGCCTCATATGCCAGCACCAAACTCTGCCCCGTGGCGATCATCGGATCAAGCAGAATGACATCGCGTCCCTCAATACTCGGGCAGGCGAGATACTCCACCTTGACGATAAATTTGTTGCCTTTGGTGTGGTGACGATAGGCCGAAATAAAGCCATTGTCGGCGCGGTCGAGCATGCGCAAAGCGCCCTGATGAAGCGGTAGTCCCGCCCGCAAAATGCTCACAACGATAGGCTGCTCTTTGAGCAATGGGCAAGTGTGCTGACCCAGCGGCGTTGTAATCGTTTTGTCCTCATAATCGAGACTCTTGCTCATCTCATAGGCCATGAGCTCACCCGCCTTTTCCAGATTGGTGCGAAAGCGCATACGGTCACCTTGGACGGTGATGTCGCGCATTTCCTGCAAAAGATGATTGAGATAGGAAGGGGTTTTGGAAAGTAATGTTATGCGTGCATCCATTGAATAGGAATGTTGAAAAAATAAGTGATCAATTTTCCCGCAGATATTTTTTGATTAGGCAAGGAAAAAACGTTGAGAATAGCGAGCTATTTAAAGACTTTTTTGACGAAGCATCATCGAAAAAGATCAAGGGAAAATGAACTGTTATTTTTGAAGCATTCCTAACAAAGGTAGGCGATTTTTTTTCAGTGAAAAATATGGAACAGGACTGGCGCCAAACTGCCTAAAAAAACGGGCTACTCCTGAAATCATCGAGCCTTCAAAATCGAAAAGTGTGCAGCCTTGCCTTTCAGCTTCCAGCATCGCTTCCCAAAGGAGTCGATACATCGCGCCTTCATCTTTCGACTCAGGATCTTGCGCTCCGGCGAGGTAGTACCTCGTTCCATTCCAGTTAGCGAAAAGCCCTGCGGCAATTCCTGTTCCAGTAGGCGAATGAATTTCCAAAATACTGACTGTGGGCAAGGTGCTAAGCTTTTTCAGCATAACATCTCCTTCCTTCAAGCCGCCCATCGTATCATGCCCTTCCGCCTTGTTTTTTGTCAACAAACGCATATATAGCTCGGTATCATCAGCTGTAAAGAGCGTATGACCAGCCTTGTGGCTTTTACCTAGATTTCGCTTAGTCTGAGAAGATAACCCCTGTCGCAACATGTCCTCTGGCTCAAGTGTAAGCTGATGCGTATAGCGCACCTCTGCCCTGAAGCCTTCATGATGAAAAGGCAGCAGATATTGGAGGGAAGCATGACAGTTGATCTGGGTGAGGTGAACTGTAGGAATTGCCTTGGAAAGCGCTTCCAGTCGCTTATGCTGCTGGCTTAATGCTGTGTAAGTATTTTTTGCTTCGAAAGGGGCAAGTATGGGACCCCAGGTCTGGCAAAAAGGCGCTTGAAGGACATATCGGAGGCCGTATTTTTTGCTTTGAACAAAAGGTAAAATCGCCTGCCAAACTCCGTTTTCCTCTATAATAAGGGCCTGCCAGTCGGGCTTCACTGACGTGGCATAGTCATACGTCGCATACACACTTCCTTGCGGAGAAGCTTTGATAAAGTCATCCCAGCGCCTGGCGTCGATTTCAGTATGTGGAAGAATATGCACCTGCATGAAGATGCAAGTTACGGAGTAGCGGGTTTATAAAAACAATTCTGCTAGTTCAATCTTGAGGTCAGGGAAGGTTTTTGAAATGATTGCGTCTTCTTCAGTAACTGGAGCGAGCCCCACAAACTTTCCGTGCTCATTCAATACATAAACAAGCGCATGCGCTTCACTTGGATTTATTAGCCAATATTCTTGTACTCCAGCCGTCTCATAAATATCAAATTTTTCTTTCATCTCCTTCTTTGAATTCCCTGGAGACAAAACTTCTACCACAAGGTCAGGAGCGCCGGTACAGCCACGTTCATCGAGCTTTTTTTGATCACAAATAACACAAAGGTCAGGCTGAACGACTGTGTCATCGTCAAGTAAACGGACATCAAAAGGAGCTGCAAAAACCTGGCAAGGTTGTTTATAGAAAAAGTTCGCGACTTGTCGGGTTAGCTCTGTAGCAACTCGTTGATGAAGCACGCTAGGGGCTGGACTCATTTTAGATATCCGTCCCTTTAATAGCTCCACTCGCTCTTTAAATTTCCAACTAAGATAATCTGCATAGGAATATGTGCCTTGCATATCAAGGTCTGCCAGCGAATAAATATTTCCTAATGAGGACATGTCTGCTAAGATACTGAAAATCGTTTTGAATTAAATATTCAAAAAAAGCGCAGAAAAAGCCGAAGCCCTTTCTGCGCTTTTAAAGAATACATAATTCTTCTACCGCAATATCACTTTAAGCGAAGCTGTTCGCGTCCCCAAGCCGAACCTCAGGAAGTAAACACCGCTCGCGCGATTATCCATAGAAAAGCTTGTCGACTGTTGAGAAGGGTTGATGGTTTGCTGTGCGACGACACGTCCATGCATATCGAGCATGCTCACCTGGCCTCCTTCATGTGTGCGGGGAAGTTTAATATGAACATCACCTTGCTCTACAGGATTTGGATAGACGGTAATTTCATCGGCGAGCTGCGGTCCATCAATCGAGGTTGTCTGGACAAACAAGCGCTCAAGGCGCGCGCCCACGCCTTGCTCCTCGCCAGCCACATTCACTGCATAGACATCTCCAAAGGTCATTTCCAACGGGACCTGCCGTTTTGAAATATCATCATCGATAACCATGATGATCGAAGCTATACGACCAAAGCCGCTTGCATTCGTTCTGTTGTAGCGCACCATTCCTAGGTCGATGCGACCTGCAGTAGACTCATGTCGCCCCATAGTTAATAAGTTGGTCGCAGGATTACCCAGCCAGGAATTAGCAAACTGGATTTTTACTTCGTCTATCTGGCTGGTGTCATAATAGATGGTGCTTGTCAGTCCATACATGTTTTGTGCGGTACTGTCCATCGTTCCCCACATCAAGTTCAGAGTTATGGTGTCGCCACCTGAAGGAACTACTGCCATATTGTGGGCTTGAAGGACAAGTGGCGGGCCGCTTTGGCCGCTCTTGTAACTGCGATGGGTGAAGCCAAAATTCTGGCCAATGGCGACAGTGTCGGCTGCATTGATGGTGCCGTCACCGTTGGTATCGACATGCTTGATGTCGCTCCCGTTGACTTGTGGTGCTCTCCAG
>JBGCFB010000328.1:0-4343 GCA_045106685.1 Bacteroidia bacterium
AATAGGCTGTATGACTGTCAAAAAAGCTATCTCTAATGTCGTATCTCTGATCTAGTATCAGAGCTGTTCATTCATTTTTTCGAAATAAATAAAACGATCGTTTTCCCTATAAAACGAGCCTAAACCAACAAAACCCTTTTGTGGCCTGAGCGGAGTCGAAGGCCTCTCAACCAAAAATCTACAGATTTTCTTGCCATTATGGCTTCGACTCCGCTCAGCCACCAGCTATTTAGCTGGCAAAAATGGCGATTAAAAACGCCACAGCGCTATTATTATTTCATTTTTTTGAATGAACACCCCTAATCTAGTATGTAGTATCTCCATCAAAAGGGGGGGGAGGGGAAACGAGGGGAAACGAAGGGGAACTAAAGCCACGGTGGAAATACGAGATACTACATACGAAATACGACATCAGATTTTTTTGGGAAAGCCCTGGCACTTTGGGTGGGTACCTTTCTAAAGAAGCACCTATTACGCGAGATGCTGATCGTTGCCTGAGGGCTTTCTGATGCTACGCTGAAGGCGTAAGTCTTGCTGGAATAGTAGTGGATGTTGTCACTGCGTGTAGTACATGTCAATGCAACAATGAGGGTGGAAATTAAATTTTTCATGCGGGTGTTATTTTCAACAAAACGGAGTAGATGCTTGCTCATTAGACATTATCACGTTTCGTAGGGGAAGGGGGACGCGTTTTGCATAACGCACTTACACCGTACTATAAAGAAACCAATCATGATAATCTCTATTTTCCATGAGGGAAATTCAACGTATAATTTATTCCGGTTTCTTTAACTATTGCCCTATATTTGGTACAAAATCCACACGCATGGTTAAGAAGCTATTCCTCCTCCTGTTCTGTACCTTCTCACTACTTTTTAGCCAAAACACCGAACTAGAAACAGCATATCAAGCAAGCCTTGAAGCTGGGAATACGAATCATACTATTAGGCTACTTGATAGGCTCGTGTTTTTTTACAAAAGACGGGACACTACCAAGGCAAAGACATTTATACGTGAAGCTCAAAAACTCACTGAAGCCAATCCATCTGACACATACAACGCGTATGTAAAGTTAATGAAAGGTTATGTCCTACTGGTAAAACCCGGAGGTGTTTCGAAGGCTGAAAAAATGATGGAAGAGGCCCAGGAACTCGCCAAAAGACACTCAAATGACACACTCTATAGTAAATGTTTAACAGACCTTGGTGATATATACATCTTCCAGAACCAGTTCGATAAAGGCGTAAGTGCTTTGACGGAGGCAATTGAAATAAATAAAAGACTAGATCGTCAAAAGGACCTGGCCTATACCTATGATCGCCTTGGAGAAGCATATGGAAGGCAAAATCGATATCATGAAAGTGTCGATGCAGGAGCAAAAGCAATACAAATAGCTCGGAAAGAAGGACTTACCCAGGACCTACTTAACTATATTGGTAATCAAGGGATTGCGCTTTATTATCTAGGAAAGCACAAAGCTGTAATAAAATCGCTTCTCGAAGTTGCAAAAATTGAAGAGGAAATAGGGGCTGAAGCAGGCCTTATGACTACGCTTTCAAATATTCAAGCACTGATGAATGAGGTTGATGACAATTCGACTTCCATTAAGTATGGTAAAAGAGCATTAGTCATGGCCAGGAAGCTTAAGCAAAAAAACCTTGAACTTAATATTCTTGCTAATACTGCAAATTCGTATCAAGCATTACATCAATATGATAGCGCATTGATCCTGAGTAAAGAGGCTGTTACTCTTGCCCGGCAATTAGAAGTTATTGATATGGAGGCGATTATCAATGGAAACATCGGGTCGATACATCTGGAAATGGGAAATGTACAAGCGGCTGAAAAAAACTTCCTGAAGGTTTTGGAACTTAGAGGGCAGCATCCCGAAATCACAACAAAAACGATTGTATCGCTTACGAATATCGGAGTGTTTTTTGTAGAACAAGGCCGCTTTAAAGAAGCCTTACCATTATTGGAGGAAGCAAATGAATCATTGCAAAAAAGCGAGGAAGCAGTAGTACTTGGTAAAAACTGCGCCGCCTTAGCAAAGGCATATGCTGCTTTGGGCCAACACCAAAAAGCCTACCAGTTGCAAGCACAGGCCAGTGTAATTCGTGATACCATATTCAATCGAGACAATATCCGCACGATTACCAAGCTGGAATCAGAGTATGAATTTCAGAAGGAAAGCGAAAAGCAAGAACTCGCTTTTCAGGCTGAACGAGAACGGGCCAACCTGATTCGTACAGGACTATTGATCGGGCTAGGGCTGGCTGCTTTGGTATTGTTCTTTATTTTTAGAAACTACCAAATCCAGCGAAAAGCCAACGCCCTTTTACGTGAAAAAAATATTCAGATAGAAAGTCAGAAAGAGCAACTAGCGAGCTTAAATGACACTAAAGATCGGATCTTTTCTATCATTGGCCATGACCTCCGTAAGCCTGCGATTAGTTTTAGGGGGATTGGCAAAAAGGTGAATTATCTTTTGAAAAAGCAGGATTACACGACGCTCAACCAACTGGGTTCCGAGATCGAACGCGACGCGCTCGCGCTCAATAAGCTCACCGATGACCTCCTGAGTTGGGCACTGCTCCAAAAGGATATAATGCCTTATAATCCTGCCGCCATCAATCTCAGCGATGTAACCGAAGAGACCATGTCAATATTTGCGCAGGTGGCGCGTGACAAATCCATCCAGTTGGAGAATAATGTACCCGAAAGCATGAAGGCACACGCAGACCTGAACGGCCTGCGAACCATCCTCCGCAACCTCATCGACAATGGAATCAAGTACACCCCTGAAGGCGGTACTGTGAAAATTGGAGCAGATGCAGAAGGTGAAGGAATCAAAATCGTGGTAGAAGATTCAGGAGTCGGTATTCCGCAGGAAAAACTCCAGGATATTCATCTTCTTCAAGCCAATAAAAGCGAACAAGGTACTGGAGGCGAAAAAGGAAGTGGCCTCGGTCTTCACCTTGTCGATGAACTCGTCCGTCTCAATCAAGGTTCTCTGAAGGTTTTGAGTGAGCTAGGCAAAGGTACGAGTATCGAAATTTCACTCCCGCGCCTCGCTCCTGCGATGTAAGCTACCATTCGCCACATTCCCATCGTCATTCACCCCAAATCGTCACAGTGCATGGATACGCTCAATACCTTGGATCAAAAAGAAATCGTGGGAGCCAATTTTTATTTAAACATTCTAATTGTTGAGGATAACCTTTCATTTGCTCTTGAGCTGGAAATGCTGCTCGAAGAGCTGAATTATAAGGTAGCAGGCCGAGTGGACAATTCTGCCGAAGCGTTAGAATCCATCATGTCAGGACAAGTCGATCTTGTCTTGATGGATATTGATATCAAAGGTAAAATGTCGGGGCTTGAAGTAGGCCAAAAGGTCAAGCACCTCGATATCCCGATTCTGTATATCACTTCACATGGCGATGAAACACATTATAAAGAGGCGCTAAAATCCAATATGATTGGATATCTGGTGAAGCCGATTGATTCCTTTACACTAAGAAGCGCACTGCTTCTGGCAGTGCATAAAGCGCATGTTGAGCAAGCTCCTCATCAGGATACAGAAGATGAGACTTCGTCTTTTATCGCAAATGACCAGTTCTTCTTTCGTAAGCGTAATACCTATCACAGGGTTCGAATTACCGAAATTGCCTACATCGAATCAGACGATAATTATATCTCTGTACATACGCTTGATGAGGAAAAATTTGTGGTGAGGTTTTCGATGAGTAAAATAGAAGAGTTGCTTCCTGAAAATACCTTTATTCGTGTGCACCGCAAGTATATCGTGCAACTCAAACACATCACTGTGATCAACTTCCAGCAGTTTACGCTGAAGGTAAACCAGGTGGAGATTCCGATCAGCCGCTCGCGGCGCAAGGACCTTGAATTACATATAAATCGGCTGGATTGAGGGACTGATAGAGCGAGTCCACCCCCGTGGCTTCGGCTCCGCTCAGCCACCGCCACCGCTTCGGCTCCGCTCAGCCACCGCCACCGCTCAGCCACCGCCGCCAGAAAAGCCTCCCTGAGCGAAGCTCACATTCGTTCCCTGAGCGAAGCCGAAGGGACTAGTAGAGCCAATCCACCGCCGTGGCTTCGGCTCCGCTCAGCCACCGCCACCGCTCAGCCACCGTTTCGACTCTGCTCAGCCGCCGCCAGAAAAGCCTCCCTGAGCGAAGCTCACATTCGTTCCCTGAGCGAAGCCGAAGGGACTAGTAGAGCCAGTCCACCGCCGTGGCTTCGGCTACGCTCAGCCACCGCCACCGCTCAGCCACCGTTTCGACTCTGCTCAGCCGCCGCCAGAAAAGCCTCCCTGAGCGAAG
>JBGCFB010000329.1:0-39453 GCA_045106685.1 Bacteroidia bacterium
GAGCGCGACGTCAAAGGCCTCTACAAAAAGGCCCGCGCTGGCGAGATCAAAAACTTCACAGGCATTGACGCTCCTTTTGAAGCGCCGATAAAGGCATTTCTAGAACTTCCTACTGCTTCAATGACAGCAGAAGAGTGTTCAGGTTTAGTGCTGGTAATGTTGAATGAAGGAATGATAGGATGAGAGAATAGACTTAATTTTGACATTATTATCCTATCATTCACTCATGCAGTCATTCAACATTATAACACGAAAGGTTTACAATCATGCCAAGCCAAAAGGAAATATTTATAGAGGAAATGAAAAGGCGGACAAAAGGCTTTTTCATAGCTTCTATTCATGTTGCGGCAAAGCTACCTGAGAACAGAGTGGGTTGGATCATGAAAGACCAGTTTTTGAGATCGGCGGGTTCAGTTGGAGCAAATTATAGAGCTGTTTGTCGTGCTCGTTCAGATAAAGAGTTTTTTGCAAAACTTAGTATTGTTGTAGAGGAATTAGACGAAAGTTTGTATTGGCTTGAAACAATGGTTGAATCCGATACAGTTCCTCGCGAACATATTGTCAAACTCTATAAAGAAGGAAATGAGCTTTTATCTATCTTATCAAAAGCTAGAAAAAGTGCCTCAGAAAAAATAAAGAATTCAAAAAACGGGTGATAAAACGAACTGAAATTCAATCATGCTATCATTCAATCATCCGACATTAATACAGTGAAAAAGAACTATGGATTATAGAACTTCCCACTTAGATCAACTTGAAGCCGAAGCGATATATATTATTCGCGAAGTGGCGGCACAGTTTGAAAGGCCAGTGTTATTATTTTCAGGTGGAAAAGACTCCATCTGTATGGCATGGCTAGCGCGCAAGGCGTTTTATCCTGCGCGTATTCCTTTCCCTTTGATGCACGTCGATACCGGGCACAATTTCGACGAGACGATTACCTTCCGCGATGATTTCGTGAAGGAAATTGATGCTCGCTTGATTGTAGCTTTGGTACAGGATAGCATTGATCAGGGGCGAGTCGTTGAGGAAAAGGGGCTCAACCCTAGCCGCAACCGCTTGCAGACGACCACGCTGCTTGATGCAGTAGAGGAGCACAACTTCGATTGCGCCCTTGGCGGCGCGCGCCGCGATGAAGAAAAGGCCCGCGCCAAAGAGCGCTTCTTCTCACACCGCGACGAATTCGGCCAGTGGGAGCCCAAAAATCAGCGCCCTGAGCTTTGGAATATCTACAACGGCTACAAACAGCCAGGTGAGCACTTCCGTGTATTCCCACTTTCCAACTTCACGGAGATGGATATTTGGATGTACATCCAGCGCGAGAAAATCCCGATGCCAAACCTCTACTTCTCGCATGAGCGCGAAGTCGTCGTTCGCGACGGAACCTTCCTCGCCACAGGCAGCGCCAACCAACCAGCCGAAGGCGAAACAGCAGAGATGCGCACCATTCGTTTCCGCACCATCGGTGACATGACTTGTACCGGAGCCGTCCTTTCCGACGCCACCGACCTGGACATGATCATCGAAGAAGTCGCCGCCACTCGCATGACCGAGCGCGGAGGACGCACCGACGATAAGCGCTCTGAATCAGCAATGGAGGACCGGAAGAAGGAGGGATACTTCTAATAGTTTCAGGTTCAAAGTTGAATGTTTAAAGTTCTTGATGGTTTATGGCAACAATTAATCGGTTTGAAGAAATTAAGTCTTGGCAAAAAAGCCGGGAATTAAGTGCCGAAATATATCGGATAACTTCAGTCGCGCCATTTTCTCAAGACTTTGCCCTAAAGAACCAAATCAGAAGATCCGCAGGCTCAGTAATGGATAACATCGCTGAGGGTTTCGAACGAGGAGGCAAAAAAGAATTTATCCAATTCCTTTTCATCGCTAAAGGGTCCGCAGGCGAAACACGTTCGCAACTTTACCGAGCGTTTGATACAGGGATGATATCCCAAGAAGAATTTACTACACTAACATTGAAGGTTGAAGAAATAAGTAGAATGCTCATGAGTTTCATTAATTATTTGAAACAAACTGAAATTCAAGGGCAAAAATACAAGTAGCACAACTTGAAACCTCCAACCTGAAACAAAAACAATACAATGGATTTGCTCCGTTTTACAACCGCAGGCAGCGTTGACGATGGAAAGTCAACCCTTATAGGAAGGCTGCTATATGATACAAAATCAATTTTTGAGGATCAGCTTGAGTCCATCGAGCGTACCAGCGAGCAGCGTGGTGCTGACTACCTCGATCTTTCATTGCTTACTGACGGCCTCAAGGCTGAGCGTGAGCAAGGGATAACCATCGATGTAGCGTATCGCTATTTCGCGACACCGCATCGCAAATTTATTCTCGCAGATACTCCGGGTCACATCCAGTATACCCGCAACATGGTTACAGGTGCTTCTACGGCAAACCTGGCCATCATTCTCGTAGATGCACGCCACGGCGTGATGGAGCAGACCAAGCGTCACAGCTTTATTGCTTCGCTACTTCAGATCAAGCATATCGTCGTTTGTATCAACAAGATGGACCTCGTTGATTACAATGAAGACGTCTACAATAAGATTCAGGAGGAATTCGAAGAATTTTCTTCCAAGCTTGATATTCCAGACATCCGCTATATTCCTATTTCAGCATTGAAGGGAGATAATGTTGTGGATCGTTCTGAAAATATGGACTGGTACGATGGCCCGACACTGCTTTATAATTTGGAGAATGTTCACATCGGCTCAGACTTCAATCATATCGACAGCCGCTTTCCAGTACAATATGTTGTGCGACCACAGTCCGATACGCATCACGATTTCCGTGGCTATGCTGGCCGTGTTTCCGGTGGTGTATTTAAGCCAGGCGACGAGGTGATTGTCCTGCCTTCTGGTTTTACATCAAAGGTAAAATCGCTTCATATGCTCGATAGAGAGTTGGAAGAGGCATTCGCACCGCAATCCGTGGTGATGACGCTCACAGACGATATCGATGTGTCGCGTGGAGACATGATTGCCAAGCCAAACAACCAGCCAGAGCCAAGTCAGGATATCGAGATGATGCTGTGCTGGATGAACGAAAAACCACTCCAGCCTCGTGGCAAGTACCGCATTCGTCATACTACGCGTGATGCTCGCTGCATGATCAAGGATGTACGTTACAAAGTCAATGTAAACACACTTCACCGTGTAGAGGATGACAAAACGATGAAGCTCAACGACATTGGCCGCGTACTTATCCGCACGACAATCCCACTGATGGCCGACGACTATCGCCGTAACCGCGATACCGGAAGCGTCATCCTCGTGGATGAGTTTACTAATGAAACCGTTGCGGCGGGAATGATACTCTAGCAGTTGGCTTTTGGCGATTGGCTGTTGGCAAAATGTGCTAATAGCCAATCGCCAAAAGCTAATAGCCAGAAGCCCCTCTATGCTTTTCATAAGCATCATATGCGCCCTACTGATAGGGCTGGTGATCGGCCTGCTTGGCGGCGGCGGCGGCGTGCTGGCTATGCTGTCCCTTACCTACATTTTAGGTTTTACCGATGTTGGCGAAATCACCGCAATGAATCTTGTCATCGTGGGCATAGGCTCGCTCATCGGAGCAGGAATAAACCTAAAACGAGGTCTTGTTGATATTCGAAGCGGGCTGGTTTTCGCTATTCCGTCGTTTATCACAGTGTACCTTACTCGGTTGCTTCTGCACGAACTTCCCGAAAATGTGTGGTTTACGCTGGGTTCAATCGATATTACAAAAAGGCTTTTTGTCTTAGGGCTTTTTGCGATCGTCATGTTGATTTCGGGCTATCTTATGCTCAAACCGGGTGCGCCTCCCGAAGCCAGGCGCGCGCCTGGGAGACTCCAATATATACTTGCCGGATTAGCGGGTGCTGCGGTCGGCCTTTTGTCGGGTCTTACCGGAGCAGGCGGAGGATTTCTTGTCGTGCCAGCACTGGTGCTACTCCTTGCGGTCCCATTCAAAACAGCGGTAGGAACGACGCAATTAGTCCTTGGTGTAAAATCGGTCGTCGGATTTTTGGCGGATGTCGTTCACAGCCCTCGCCCGATCAACTGGGGCTTTCTGAGTCCCATGATTGCCTTCACAATCGTGGGTGTTGCTGTTGGCCTTTATTTTTCCCAACATATTCCTGCGAAAAAACTCAAACGCGCCTTTGGCTTTTTTGTCATCGTGCTTGGTGCTTTGATGTTATATTGGGAGTTGTCTTAATTGGCTGTTGGCTTCTAGCTGCTGGCCACTGGCTCTAAGGAAAGCGACTATGGGTAAATCAGTCATTACAAAGTATAGCACAAAGCCATTCAGGGTTGCGAACCTCTGTCAGCGCTTTAAGCGTTGTGGTGATGCGCTGACAGAGGTAGTACAACCAGCTGTAATAAACCCCATTTCCTCCCCCAACAAAAACGAATTCATTGCTAAAGCTACGCGTGCTTCGGAGAAGCACAAGCTTGATAGCTGGCATGCCTTGTGTATAAAACCACTTCGGAGAAGCGGCACAAACAAGGTGTCGTTTCTCCGAAGCGAAGAAAGAAAAACCTTTGTGAGCTACCAAGATAAAGCTCCTCTAGAGCTTTTCTTCCCCAAAGAAAGGAATCTGAGAATCCTCAAAACGTTAATAGTAATATTAGGAGTCATTTTTTTTACACAAAACTCCCATGCCCAAATCGATACCAGCTTCACCTTGTCACCAGTATCAGTAGAAGCTACGATTATCCAGCAAGCGCGCTCCACTGCTGATGCCACACGTTTTGCTGCGGACTCTTTGGGGCAATATCCGAGCGCAGGCCTCGGCGCCGATGCGATACTCCGTCAGGCCGAAGGCCTCTACATGCGCAATTATGGCGGTCATGGTGGCGTCCGTACACTTTCTGTTCGTGGATTTGGAGCGCCCCAAACAACCGTGAGCATCAATGGCATTCCGTATGCCTCGCCCCAAAGTGGAGTCGTCAATTTGGGCAACTTCTACTCCGAAGGCTTTTCTGAAATACGCGTAACCCGAAACGGAAGCAGCGGCAATGCAAGCCTTGCGCCCTTAGGAGGAAATGTCAATTTTGCCCTCGAACCCGACAAAAGCCGTCTCGCCATTAAAGCCGGCCGAGGAGCCTTTGGCGAAGGTCTTGCCGGCATGCACGCCAGTCTCAAGCGTAAACAATTTCAGGCGCAAGGCGGCATTCAGCTCTTGCAGGCAGATGACAACTTTCCATTCCAACTTAATGGCGAATCAGGAACGCGATCGGGTGCAGATTTTCGCACGCTACGCATCATGGCACAGGCCCGTTACAGCGATTCACTATGGTCAGTCAGTTGGTTTGGTCTAGGTTATAGCAATGATCAAGGCGTGCCGGGACCGGTGCTTACGGGCAACACAGGAAACGGAACTGACCGGCTGGAAACAGAGGACGCTTTTCAGGCTTTGAGTATTGTACGCATCACAGGCGGCTTCAACTCCTGGCGTCCTTATCAATTGAAAGCGGACCTCGCTTACCATGTAAACGAATTGCGCTATTCGCTACCAACAGCGACACAGCGCTATATGAATCAGGACCTGCTGGGGCAAGTCACGATGACGCACCTTGGTAGTCGCAGCCGAACCCAAACGCTTCTTCAGGTTCATCCTGCCTGGCTTCAGGGAAATAATCTTGCCATCGGTTTTGTACCAATAGACCGCGTGCAACGAACGGTGTGGCGGGCGGGCATCAGCCGGCAGGCATATTATACACTTGGCAAACAGAACATCGGCTATACGCTTACGACTCGGTTGGGCCGCACGACTGCCGACGGCTGGCTGCCGGAGGGCAGCCTTGGGCTAAGCTGGAAGTTTCCAAAACGAAGCTGGGAACTCTTCGCCCACGGCAATATTGGTACGCGCCTCCCTGCCTTCAATGAACTGTATTACTTCGGTTATGGAAATGCTGCGCTTCCGCCAGAGCGGATTCGTGGAGGCGACTTTGGGCTACTCCACACGCGCAAGGTAGGAGCTTGGCGACTTAGTGGAAAGCTAGCTTTGTTTGGGAATGTGACGGTGGATAAGATCGTCGCGATCCCGGTCAATCCGGCGGTGTGGAGTACGCGCGCCATCGGGCGCAGCAGGAGCTTAGGTGCAGAGTCTAGCCTTGAATTGGTACAAAAAAAGAGCCGCCTATATCTGAGTTACACCTTGCAGGATGTACGCGACCTTACGATTGCGGCGAAACCATATTTGCCCTATACGCCTCCCGAAATCATGAACTATGGTTTGGTACAAACATTCGGCGCGCTAGAACTAGGCATCCATGGGCACTACAGCGGCTGGCGCTTTGTCCTGCCTGTTATAGAAGAAAGCGCTTTTTTACCTGCATATCATCTCCTCGACCTCAATGTCGGCTATACCTTCCAGTCGGGAGGCTGGACATACCGCTTCCGCCTGGATGGAGAGAATGTACTGAACACTCGCTATGAGGTGATCAAATCATATCCGATGCCGCCTGCGAGTTGGAGAGCGAGTATTTTAGTTGTTTTTTAGAAGAATTGGTTTTGAGTTTTGTGTTAAGCGTTTTGAGTTCTTTTTTGCTAACCTGATTTCATGTGTCAAACAATTCTTTATTAACCCAAAACGCCCAACTCACAACACAAAACGGACTTAATATACTATGCGTTATTTTCTCTACTTTTTCATCCTGCTTAGCATATTTGCTTGCTCCAGCGAACCCAAGGCTCCGCCACTTGATCAGAACAAAATTGTAACTGAAGCGCTCAAGCAGAACCTGAAAACTGGTAAGCTGGTGACAGGCTGGTACTTTGTGCGCGACACTGCTACTGATTTTGAGCGCTATCATGCTGGCATGCAAAGATCAATGCATATTGACCCAAAACCGATTCTTACCAAGGCGAATATTGCACACGTTGAATCGTACCAAAATGATAATGGCCAACTCGGCTTATCACTTCGTTTTGGAGAATCCGGTGCAAAAGCTTGGGCCGATGGCACTTTGCTTGCAGTAGATAAACTCGTTGCCTGTATCATCGACGACTCACTTTACATGGCCCCCAGAGTCAATGAACAAATTACAGGGGGAATGTCTGCAATTACAGGTAACTTTACTAAAGAAGACTTAAAGGCTTTAAAGAAACGGTTGTTGGAGTAATTCTTAATTGCTGAAGTTGTCTAAGGAAACCAAAAAGGCTAAAAGTCAATCCCGCATGCGGGACTCAGCTCCGCGAGTCGAAATGACAATTTTGCTAAAAAATTAGCTTGCACGGATTCGTTAGACAACCTTGCTATTAAAATTGTTTCAGTGAGTTTTTTTTGAAAAAAATAACAGCATAATGGCATTATCTCCCGAAGAACGCGTTGAAATGAAGGAACTTATCGAGAAATCGATTGTGGAGACGGAGTCTAACATCATTTCACTCAAAGAGCAAACGAAGCCCATTTCACCTGATAATGCTATAGGAAGAATCAGCCGAATGGACGCTATCAATAATAAAAGCGTCAGTGAGGCAAACTTACGTGCGGCTAAATCCAAATTGAGCAAATTGCAGCGCAATCTTGGCCGCATCGACGATCCGATCTACGGTAATTGTATGAAATGCGGTAACCCGATCCAGATTGCTCGTCTAAAATTTATGCCTGAATCATCGTGGTGTATCCAATGCGCCAGAAAATATTAAGACCCCCATGAAAAGAACCCTGATCGCCCTTTTGCCTTTTATTATACTCACGTGTATTTCCGCGCGGCTTCCTGTTATAGGTGAGCAGGCGTCGGAAGGAAGGAAAAAATGGGTCGATAGCGTGATGGCAGACATGTCTGTTCCTGAAAAGATAGGTCAACTGATTATGGTTGATGCATACTCGAATAAGGACGCTACCTACGAAACCCAACTGCTCACTCAATCTCAAACCTATCATATCGGTGGCTATATCTTTATGCAAGGCAGCCCTGACCGCCAGCGGAGCATACTCCGCCGTCTTCAGAGTCAGGCCAAAATCCCTTTGATGATAGCGATGGATGCGGAGTGGGGTTTGAGCATGCGCATGAAAAACACGCCTAGCTTCCCTAAGCAAATGACCTTGGGCGCGATTAGGGATGACTCGCTTTTATATCATTTTGGGAAAGAGCTTGCGTGGCAGTTAAAGGCTGTGGGTGGACACGTCAATTTTGCACCCGTTATCGACATTAATAATAACCCTCGTAATCCTGTTATTGACAATCGCTCATTTGGTGATAATCCGTATCGAGTGGCGCGCAAAGGGTTGATGCTGGCCAGAGGTATGACTGACGGAGGTGTAATGCCTGTAGGAAAGCATTTTCCAGGTCATGGTGATACCGATACTGACTCGCATCATGATTTGCCGGTGTTGCCATATTCGGCTGAGCGTCTCGATTCACTGGAGCTATATCCTTTTATGAAAGCTTCAAAAGCGGGAATGCCGGCGATGATGGTCGGGCACCTGCATGTGCCCGTATTAGATAATGCCAAGAACCGACCTTCCTCGCTTTCCAAGGCCATCGTTACGGATGTGCTCCGTGAGCGCCTGGGCTACAAAGGCCTTATTTTTACCGATGGCCTCAATATGAAGGGCGTAACAAAATATGCTCCAGGCCGAGGCGAGCCAGCCTTGGAAGCACTCAAAGCAGGAAACGATATTTTGCTTATTCCTGAAAATGTACGTGACGCTGCAAACCGCATTTTGGCAGCAGCAAAGTCTGGCGAGATCAAGGTGAGTATGATTGATGATCGCGTGCGCAGAATCCTGACGGCAAAGTATAACCTTGGCCTGCGATCGGCTGTTTCAGTGCCAGGTTCAGCCATTTTGGAACGCACAGAGGCCAGAATCATGCGCAAGCATTTGTTTGAAGCTGCGCTTACCCTTGTCCGCAATGATAGTAATCTGATCCCACTCAAGAAGCTGGATACCCGCTTCGCGTTATTGAATGTTTCAGGTGGTATGGAGTCCTTTACTTCGCACCTGAAAACCTATGGCGCCGTGCGTAGCTACTCACTTCCTGCCAAACTGGATCTGCCCCACATTACATCCCTTGCGCGCCAGCTTCGCAACTATCCTACGGTCATTATTTCCATTCCTGGCAGCTACCGTCGTAGTCGTCGTTATGGAATTCCTGCTTCGCTGAAACCTACGGTGGAGGCATTGCGTGGTCAGGGACAAAAAGTTATTATTACCTATTTCGGTAGCCCTTATGGCTTGGCTAATATGCCAGAAGCTGACGCGATTCTTTTAGGCTACGAAACGGCTAAAGAAGCACAAGTTGCTGCTGCTTCAGCGATTTTTGGAGGCATTGGTATTAGTGGAAGGTTGCCTGTTACAGCTTCTGCCAGTTATAAAGAAGGTTCAGGTATAACGACCAGTTATGGTGGCCGCTACGGTTTTGGTATTCCAGAGGAAGAGGGGATGGATCACCGTGTTTTGAAGCGTATTGACTCACTTGCGAAATATTATATTCAGCGCGGAGCGATGCCCGGTTGTGCTGTTTTGGTAGGAAAAGGAAATAAGGTGGTCTATGCAAAAGGATTTGGTCATACAGAGCCGGGCGGCAAGCCGATAGATCCTTATTATCACACGTATGATCTTGCCAGTGTAACGAAAGTGGCCGCGACGACTGTCTGTGCGATGAAGTTCACCGAAGCAGGCCTTTTGAGTCTTGATAAGCCTATCGTTCGATACCTGGGAGACTTGAAAGGAACAAATAAGGCACGCCTTACTCCGCGTCGCTTATTGCAACACAACGCTGGCCTTCCGGCCTGGAGGCCTTTTTTTCGTGACACCTACTCAGACCCAGTAAAAAAAACGCCGGACCCGCGGTATTATAGCACTGAAAAACGCGATTCTTTTACTGTAACCATTTCACCTAAGCTACACGCTACTGCGACGTTGCATGATACCCTTTGGGAGTGGATCAAGGATATGGAAGTGAAATCGACAGATCGAGTTCGCTATAGCGATATCGGACTGCTGCTCACAGAGCGTGTTTTGCAAAAAATATCAGGGGGAACTTCGCTCGACCGGTTGGCACATATGCACTTCTATCGTGATCTGGGGATGGTGAGTACAGGCTTTAAGCCAGGCGAGCGAGGGCTTGAAAATCGATGCCCGCCGTCGGCGGTTGACGATTACTGGCGCCGCGAAAAACTTCAGGGCTATGTACATGATGAAGCATCAGCAGTTTTTGGCGGGGTAGCCGGACATGCTGGCCTTTTTTCCAATACTTACGATTTGGCCAAGTTGTTTTTTATGCTAAAAAATGGAGGAACCTACGGGAACCAGCAATACCTGCGTCCAGAGACTGTAGAGGCATTCACACGTCAGCAACTCAAGACGAGCCGCAAAGGCCTGGGCTGGGACCGGCCGGAAACCTCTCCTTATCGGAGTAATCCTGCCTCAAAGTATTCCTCCAGTCAGACATTTGGGCATACCGGATTTACAGGTACTTGCGTATGGGTTGATCCGGAATACGACGTGGTTTTTATTTTTCTATCAAACCGCACCTATCCTAATCCACGGAATAAGCTTCTCAATCGTGAGGGCGTGCGTTCCAAAATATTTAATGTGGTGTATGAATCTATCTTTTCATACCGTAGGCAGGAAGCAGGCCATACTTTGGTGGATGGCTCCCGCAGGTAGTGAAGTAAAAAAAGCTTGCTGTTCGATTCTTGATCTTCGGCCCTCGATCCTTACGTTTCTGAAGCGAAGATCAAGGATCGAGGATCAAACAGCGAAGACCTTATCACTTAAAGCGTATCGCGCCTATTCAGCTTCTTTTTCATCTTATCCATGTATTCCTGATTACGGCGGCGTTCTTCTTCACGCCTTAATTTGCGTTCATCCCGACGACGCTGTCGATCATATTGTCGCTGCTGCCGCTCTAGCTCGCGCTGGATTTTGCGAACCTCATACAATGAGTCTTCCTCTCTTCGCATGCGCTCTCGAGCAACTTCTTCCCATACCCAATCCCAAAAACCGTCGCCCATACTCAAAGTGTCTTGATATGGAGGGCAGTCAAGAGCAGCCTGGACATCAGGAGAAACGGGTTTGAATTTTGCCCGCTTGTGGTCCTTAAAGGCTGGGTCTTTATATATTTTTTGCATGAACTTGGCCCAAACAGGCAATGCCATCGCAGCACCTTGTCCTAGTCTCAAGCTTCTAAAGCGTACTTTTTGCTCTTCTCCACCGACCCATGCACCAGCGACAAGTTTTGGCGTGTAGCCCATGAACCAGCCATCTGTTTGATTTTGAGAAGTGCCTGTTTTCCCTGCTACATTACCATAAATGCCGTAGCGGGTTCGTAGCCTTTGAGCGGTTCCACTGTCGACCACACTTCGCATCATCGCATGAATCATCGCAGCGCTTCGCTTCGAAAGCACGCGATCACCGGGTTCCGAAGGTTTGTTCTGGATAATGATTTTTCCGTTTGCGTCTTCTATTCTTCTGATATAAAATGGCTTGACAGGCCTGCCTCCATTCGCGAATCCGGCATACAACGTAGTCATGTCGAGGACACTAAGATCAGCCGCGCCAAGGGCGATAGCCGGTTCTCTTGGAATAAAGCTTTTTACACCAAGGTTCTTCGCCAGTTGGACCACTTTATTGGCACCTGTTTCCATGATCAACGCCACCGAGATCGTATTTACAGAGTTGGTGAGGCCGCCTTGCATGGAATACTCCCCTTCGTATTCACCGTTCGAATTTGATGGTTCCCAATTGTCATATTCAGGATACATCACCTGTTCATTGGAAATGTACTCACAAGGATCACGTCCATTTTCGAGTGCCGTCGCATAGACCACCGGTTTGAAAGTGGATCCCACTTGTCGCTTGGCCGTGACATGATCATATTTAAAATAGCGGTGATCCAGCCCGCCTACCCAGGCTTTTATTGCACCGTTGGATGGGTCCATGACCATAAAGCCTGCGTTCAGAAACCAGGCATAATGGATGACAGAATCGATGGGACTCATCAGAGTATCTTGTTCGCCAGCGAAGGTGAAAATGCGCATAGGAACAGGCTTGGCAAAAATTTTCTGAATCGTAGAGTCTGCAACTTTTCGGCGCTTCATAGCCCTATACCGATCGGACCGTTTTACTGCACGCTCGATGATGGAGTAGTCCTTGCTCCAGGGCGCTCTGCGCCCCCAATGTCTGAAAAATGTCTTCTGGAGATTTTGAAGGTGATCTTTCACAGCCTCTTCTGCATAGCGTTGCATGCGACTATCGACTGACGTGTAGATGCGCAAACCTGAAGAGAATAGGTTGTAACGCTGGCCCATATTGCCACGAAGTTGGTCGAGTTGCTTTTTGAGTTCTTCCTGTAAATGTGCGCGAAAGTGAGCGGCTGGCCCTTCACTGGGTTTCTCCCGTCGGTAGTCGAGTGCCATGGGAAGTTCCTTGATCGAGTCGGCAGTTGTGGTTGCAAGACCACTGTATAATATCATCTGATCGAGAACGACATTGCGACGCTGTCGTGCCCGCTCTGGATTTCTGCGAGGATTATAGTACGAAGTTGCTTTTAGCATGCCTACCAGCGTAGCAGATTCTTCCAGGTTTAAGGTAGAGGGAGTTTTGTTAAAAAAGCGTCTTGCTGCTGTGGCTACTCCATACGCTTGCTCTCCAAACGAAACCGTGTTAAGATAATGGGAGAGGATGTCTTCTTTTGAATAAACCTTTTCCAGACGCCGCGCGATAATACTTTCTTGTTGTTTATTAACCAGCATGGTCATAAAGCCATGACGCTGCCTCGGAAAGAGATTCTTAACCAGTTGCTGGGTAATTGTCGACCCTCCGCCAGCACTGCGGTCACCCAATAGTAGCGTCTTGAATAGTACCCGTACCTGGCTTCTGCGATCAACTCCATTATGTGAAAAAAAACGAGCATCTTCGGTTGAAACCAACGCATCGATAAGCCCTTTATCAAGATCATCAAACTGGATTTCCGTTCTGTTTTCTAAAAAATAGCGGCCCAATAGCACGCTGTCGACACTATACACTTCCGATGCTATCGGGCGGTTGATACGTTGCAGTTCCTTGGTAGAAGGCATGCGTCCCCAGGCTCCCCATAGAACGGACAGGTAAAAGCCGAAGTAAAATAGTATCAGAAGTAAAATCGCGATGATGCTCCCTATCGAAATCCGGTAAGGCCAGGGCCGTTTTTCTTTAAACGCCTTGCGCCAATCATCTGCCTTGAAGAGGAATTCCTCTACACGGTTGCGAGCCTTTGGTGGCTTTTTGGGAAATTTGTTCGGAAACAAGGTTTACAAGAGGGTTAGATTGAAAAAGCGGGTTTAAAAATGTTAATGGGGTCGGTTCTTTTTTATAAACATGGTGGGATCAAGGTAACCTTGGATGTGTTGGCTGTAGCCTCCGCCAAGTTCCTGACCTACCGTATCACGTATTTCCAGATGTAAGTGAGCGAGGTATTGCCCGTTAGCATTGCCTATTCTTCCGACGAAGTCGCCTCGGCGAAGCGTATCGCCAGGCTGAACACTGAAATCCAGCAAATGCGCATATAGCGATTCAACAGCTTTAAATTTGTTTCCTGATGGCATACGGTGGCCTATTCGCAGAACATTCCCCCAGCCGCCTCCCAGATTTTCGGCTTCCAGCACAACGCCATGTGCAATGCAGAAAACGGAGTCTCCCATATCGGTATTGCCTCCTCCTACGCCATTCCAATCATCGCCAAGATGGAAATTTTTCCCGAAAGGCTGTGCATTATAGTATCCTTTTGCGCTCGGTGGACCTACAGGAAAGTCGAATCCATCAGCTTTAGGCCAAGTGCTTACCGGGTTAACGACAAACGCTGTGACCGCCTCTATCTTCACGGTTGAATCAACATGGTTAGACTGGCATGCGATAGCCAGTAACAAAAGTCCTATGATTCGGCCAGGCTTCATATGGGCATTTCTACAAAAAACATATCGACAGGACCTTTGTGCTTGATAGGAATTTTACCACGATGTGTACACGAAAACTTATCCTGTACCAGCTCATAAGTCATGCGCGAAATATTGACCTTCCAGGGGTCACCAGTTGCTTCCATGCGTGATGCAACGTTCACCGTGTCGCCCCATACGTCATAGGCAAATTTCGTCTTGCCTATCACACCAGCGATCACCTTGCCAGTATGAATACCGATCCGCAGTTCCCATACCGTTTCGCCTTTTGCTTCCTTTTCAGTCTTCCATTTCTTCATAAAGTCCTGCATCTCAATAGCTGCCCTCACAGCGTCCACCGCGTTTGTAGCATTGGGAATCGGAATACCTCCGGCAGCCATATAGGCATCGCCGATCGTTTTGATTTTTTCAAGATTATGTCGCTCACAAATATCATCGAAAGCTGCAAAGACATAATTGAGCTCATGGAGCAGTCTGTCGGCCTTCATCGCTTCAGCGATTCGCGTAAAGCCCACAAAGTCCGTAAAAACCAGTGTGGCCTGCTGATACTCTCGTGGTGTTACTATGCCTTTATTCTTGAGTTCGTCGGCAGTTTCTGTCGGCAAAATACTCAGGAGCAGATTGTCTGATCGCTGCTTTTCAGTTTCGATTTCTACGTTTTTACGTTGGAGGCTTTCGTTCTTCTTTTTTCTATTTCGTGCCAATAAAAAACCCAAGGCTGCAATAATCGCAGAAAGCGTCACGACAATAGACCCGCCTATAACAAGGGTGCGGTTTTCTTCATCTTGTAGTTCTATGATTTTTGCATCCTGAATACCCTTTTCTTTCATAAGCTGCTGCTGTTCCTGCAAGGTCATGATCTCCTCATTACGTTCTTCCAATTCTCCAGAAGTGCGCTGATAGGCTTCAAGGGTTTCTTCCAGCTTTGCCTGTGCGGATTCAAATTGTTCCTGAACTTCAAGTGATTCAATGCGGAGTGCTTCTACATCAGAAGAGTTGGCGAGAATAGCATTACATGCTGCAATGTTCTTTTCAAGTGAGCGGATAATATTTGGCTTATTCAATGTGCGAGCAAGCGGTAAAGCACTTTGGAAAGCTTTCAGTGCTTCTGAATATGATCGTTGCTTAAAATAAACTTCTCCTACGGAGTTTTTGACACCAACCGCTTCTTCCTTTTTTCCAGCTTGTAAATACAGGCGACGCGCTTTTTCAAAAGCAGCAATAGCTTGATTATTCTTACTAAGCCTTACGTATGCTGTGGCTTGTTTTTCGTATAAATTGGCTTTTCCGGCTGCGCCTGATTCGAATGAGGCAGCCTTGCCAAGAAATTTGGCCGCTTCGGAAAATTCACCGAGCGTGTAGTGAATAATCGCTCTGTTGCGGTATGCTTCCTTTTGTTTTGCGGAAAAGCGGTCAGCGAGGACTGTCGCCCCTCTGGCGTATTCTTTGGCAAGGTCAGGAGCTTCCTTGTACACCTTGCGAGCGTAGCCCATGAGGCTTGTTATTTTGTTTACATCATCACGCAGGCCTTTTATTTCCTGCCTGATTTGCTCAACGCGGGGACTATACGTTTGTGCATAAAGATGCACGCCATTTGATAACAAAAATACACAGCAAAGAAGAAGGCATGTGAAACGGTTTTTCATACATGAAATAAAGAGGCAAAAAAAGAAAGCTCAAAGTAATAAATTTTCCTTGCTTTGGCTTGGCTTTTGTCATGAAGTTTGGGTTTATTCGCCATTACACCAGAAAACGCTCGCGGTCCAGACACGAAATTTCTTCTACTCTTTTTGCCTGTCCCGAACATGGTCTAAATATATTTCGGTCGCATGAAAGATACACGTATTACCGATAGCCTTAAGAAGGCACCACTTTTCGAAGGGCTTCCAGCCCGCGATTTGGAGCGTATTGCCCAAAAAACAAAGATTCGACAATTCTTTCCTGAAGAAATTATCGTTTTTCAAGGGCAACCTAGTAATAGCCTCTTTGTCATCACGAATGGCATTGTGGCAGTTAAAAATATTACACACGAACAAGAGAACGTACTCGCTTACCTGATGCCAGGAAATACATTTGGCGAGGTCGGGATACTTGAAAATCAGCCTCGATCAGCTACAGTGACAGCACTGAGTGAAGTGGATTTGCTCGTTATTCAGCGAGAAGATTTTTTGCATATCCTACAGCAGTACCCCAATGTCGCGATCCAACTTTCCCGAATTTTGGGACGCTATCTTATCGATGCGAATAAGCGCCTGGCACAGGATGATAAGCAGCTTCAAATGATCGTGCTGTTCAATCTTTCCCCTGATGCTGGAGGAACAGCGATATCAAGTATTCTCGCTCATCAGCTGGCTAAGCATGAAAAACGACCGACAGCCTATGTGGAGTGTCGAACCGACGAGGCCGTGTTGGAGCAATTAAAAAGCCCAGCAGGGGCAAGTACCTATCACCACCCGGCTGGTTATGATATTATTCTTCCGCAGGAAGACGGCTTCCTGCCTTCTATTACGCGCATGACGCTATTGCTCGATAAACTGCGCAATACCTATGATAATATCGTTGTCAGTTTCCCTGGTGAACTCGATGAGCCGGCTGCGCTTTTCCTCGACGATGCACGTCAGGTGCTTTTGCTTACTTCGCCTACAGACGATGCCCGTACGAAACTTACCAAGCTTGAAGCGCAGCTTCGCACGCGAATTAAGCCAGGAGAAACCAGCATTTTTACGCTTCTAAACCGAGCTCAGTCTAAATATGCCGGCCAGGAAATGACTCCACCAGCAGATTTTGAAATCCCATACCTGCCTGATTTTGAGGGTTTTGTGCCTCCTAAACGTGATCGTATTACGGTGCCTGAGCAAATCGCGGAAGTCGTCGATACGTGTATTGAACGATTGGAGCGGACGCACTCTGTCGGCGTATTTATTCCATCTACGATGGATGTTGATGTGACCATCGACCCTGAGCAATACGTAGGGCAGACGCTGAACTTCCTTGCGGAGCGTTTCGGGGGAGCTACGAGCAGGGAAGCGAATGGCGTTTGGTTAAGTGAAGCCGCAGGCCTTGTCGGGGAGCAGGTTCATATTGTAGAATCATATATGAGTCAAACGGATCTCAACCGCTATCTGGATGAAGTCGTTGCCTATGTAAAGCACCTTAAGCATACGCTTCGCCAAGAAGCGATGGCACTAGAAGTGGATCGGAAGCTTACCTTAATCTAATACCTTTGGGCTGTTCACATTTAAAGGAAATTTTTCACTATTGCCAGGCTTTAAAAAGCCTGGCAATAGTGAAAAGTATTTGCGCTAAAGCCTCATGAATCTATTTCATGAGGCTTTAGCGCTTTTTAATTTCATGATTGCGTGGTCTTTCAAGACCATGCAATAAGATTAAGGCCTATAGCATTTCAACGCGCTTATCCATGACCTTGAACCACAAGGGAGGAACAAGCGACAGTAGCATCATGCCTGGATAGCCTGTAGGTAATTGCGGGCTGGTATCGGTATGGCGAAGAATTTGGTATTGACGGCTAGCGCGATAGTGGTGGTCGGCGTGACGCGTAAGTTCATATAGCACGATCCGGCCCATGGGATGATTGGCATTCCAGGAATGGCTCGGGTTTACGGGTTCATATACGCCCGGTCGAATTTCCTTGCGGTTAAGACCATAGTGTTCCAGGTAGTTTACCGTTTCGAGCAAAAGACCGCCTATCAAAGCAATAATGATGAAGGCAAGTACCGCCTGCCAGCCCAGCGTCAAGCCGATTGCGGCGATCACCGCACATTGCAGCGCCGTAAAACGAACCATAATATTATTCCATGAAAGCCAACGGCCACTGAGGCGTTGCTTCTCAAGCTTCCAGGCACTGGCATAACCGCCGATCATGGAGCGAAACCAGAAGCTGTAGAGCCATTCCCCTTTGCGCGCAGATGCCGGATCGTGCGGAGTCGCTACCCAGCGATGGTGCCCTCGGTTATGCTCAACATAAAAATGCTGATAGAGTGAGCCAAGCAGAAGCGCTTGCGCGATCAATCGCTCGCCTTTTGCCTTGCGGTGGCCCAGCTCATGCGCCACATTGATTCCTAAAGTCCCGCAGGATATTCCCACACTTAAGGTCAGACCAATAATTTCAACCCATGATACAGGCACCGCTGCGATCGTCCATAGATAATAACCGATGCTCGCATACAGGATCGGCAGATTCATATATAACAACCAATTGAAAATAGGGCGGGCCTTTTGTTCCTGCTCTTCTTTTTCATCCAAATTACGAACAGAACCAGGTTTCACTAATTCGATCAGCGGCATTAATCCAAAAACAACCAAAACGGTAATCCAGGCAAAAGGCCCTTTTAACCAAAGCCCAAGTAGCGGTAGTAGGGCAATCGGATATGCCAGGAGATATTTGAGTTCGTGTTTGTGCAATGCTTAAATTGATATGTCATTACCCGGTTCATATAGTAATAATGGCAGGTCTTCCACCCTTTTGAAAGCTGTATCAGAAGTTAAAATCGGGAGCCCTAAAAAAGCAGAGGTAGCAGCGATGATTGCATCAGGTAATTTGAGCTTATATTCCTTCCTAAAGGAAATAGCGGTGGCCTTTATTTGCTCATTAATATTGATAATTTCACTGCTTGCACAAAACCCTTTAATGCTTGCTTCTTCTTTGAGACTTATTCCAGGGAAGCCAAGCAATTCCATTTCTGTAATAATTGAAATGTATAGAAAGTTTCCTTGTAGCATTTCCTCTATTACAGGATCGCCATTCAAAAGATATAAAACAATATTCGTATCAACTATCAGTTTAGTCCCACTCATCTCTTACTTGCTTTTGATATAGGAGTGGGTCTACAGTAACGCGAACTGTTCCAGCAAATTTTTTAGCATCAAAGCCCTGATTAGCGGCCATTTTCTGAATCTTGGCCTTCACTTCATTCAGGTTGGTATCTTTTCTTATTACAATTGTCATTTGGGGTCAAAAAATTAATGTATTCAATTTACGAATAACTTTTCAAATCCGTTCCCTTTCTCCCTAATTTCACCGGCCAAAGAAACCAAGCCATGCTATACGAACGCCGCGACCTAACTGACAACGACCTGCTCCGCATCTATCAAGATATTGTACTTCCCAGACTTGTGGAGGAAAAGATGCTAATACTCCTTCGGCAGGGACGCTTGAGCAAATGGTTTAGTGGAATAGGCCAGGAAGGTATTGCCGTAGGTGCGACCAGCGCCTTGCGCAATAGTGATTATATCTTGCCGCTTCACCGTAATCTCGGCGTATTTACCACTCGTGGAATCGAGCTTACTCAGCTTTTTGCCCAATGGCAAGGCAAAGCAGCAGGTTTCACCCAAGGGCGTGATCGCTCCTTTCACTTTGGCAGTCTGGAGCATCGCGTAATCGGGATGATATCACACTTGGGAGCGATGCTGCCTGTCGCGGATGGACTTGCTTTGGCGAGTTTACTCGACCAGAGCGGCGATATCGCGATGGTGTTTTCGGGTGATGGCGGAGCCTCCGAGGGAGACTTTCACGAGGCACTCAATGTGGCCGCAGTGTGGGAGCTTCCGGTTATCTTTTTAGTAGAAAATAATGGATACGGGCTTTCTACTCCTTCCAATGAACAATTCAAAGCCGCTAGTCTTGCCGACCGTGCCTTGGGGTATGGCATGCGTGGACTGAGTATCGATGGCAATAATATTCTCGAAGTATATCATACCGTTCAAACTCTTGCGGCTCAGATGCGTGAGAATCCTCAGCCTGTGCTGCTCGAATGTCGCACCTTCCGCATGCGCGGCCACGAGGAAGCATCCGGGACAAAATACGTGCCTCAGGAGTTATTTGATGAGTGGGGTAAAAAAGATCCTGTAGCCAATTTTGAGGCTTTTCTCAAAGAAGAAGGTGTGCTGGATGATGATCGTATCGCCAGTATCCGCAATACGCTCAAAGCGCGCATCAATCAGGAAGTGAACGAGGCCTGGGATTTGCCTGAGCCAGAAGTGATCGCGGAGAAGGAACTAACAGAAGTATTCGCTCCAGCACCTACCAATCTTGTAGCTCCTGGCTCTGTCAAAAAAGAAATACGTTTTATCGATGCGATCAGCGATGGCTTACGAGAAGGCATGCGCGCTCATCCTGAGCTGGTGATCATGGGGCAGGATGTCGCCGAATACGGTGGCGTATTCAAAATTACTGATGGCTTTGTAGAGGAGTTTGGCAAAGGACGCGTCCGCAATACGCCGATCTGCGAAAGTGCAATCGTGGGAGCTGCTATGGGGCTTTCACTTGCGGGAAAAAAGGCGGTTATGGAGATGCAGTTTGCCGATTTCGTGAGCTGTGGTTTTAATCAAATTGTAAATAACCTTGCCAAAAATCACTATCGCTGGGGCCACGCCCCTGATGTTGTAGTGCGCATGCCTACGGGAGGTGGAACCGGAGCGGGACCCTATCACTCCCAAAGTATCGAAAGTTGGTTTACGCATGTTCCTGGCCTCAAAATCGTATGCCCTTCCACGCCGGAAGACGCGAAAGGCTTGTTGTTGTCGGCGATTTTGGACCCTAATCCAGTGATGTTCTTCGAGCATAAGTTTTTGTATCGCTCAGAGACAGGCATGGTGCCTGAGGGTAACTATCAACTACCGATAGGAAAGGCGCGAATCGCCCGCCAGGGCGAAGGCCTGACCATTATTACATATGGCCTGGCCGTTCGCTGGGCGATGGAAGTTGCCGAACAATACGATGCTGAAGTTATCGACTTACGCAGTTTGGTTCCCTGGGACAGAGAGGCCGTTTTTGCATCTGTAAAAAAGACCAACAAGGCGCTTGTCCTGTATGAAGCAACTCAAACAGGAGGCTTCGGGGCAGAAATTGCGGCTTGTATCGCAGAGGAATGCTTCGAAATGCTGGACGCACCTGTGCGCAGGCTTGGCTCCATGGATACACCAGTTCCATTTCACATCGAACTGGAAAAGCAATTTATGGCGAAGTCGAGGCTGGAAGAAATGCTGGATGATCTAAGTGGGTACTAACGAACCACTTTTTCCACCCACGATTTTCCGTGCTTTTCATCTTTGATATGAAGGACATAGACTCCATGCGGAAGGTCTGCCACATCCATACGCATACTTGCACCTATCATCGTCGCCGTGCGCAAGACTTTGCCATTGAGGGCGTATAACTCCACGGTAAGCGGTTGGATGGAAGCGTCTTTGCGCTCAATCGTAAGCTTGTCAGCAACCGGATTTGGAAAGAGCTTGAAGGCCTCGCTGACTGGCGCGGGATCGCTTATGCTGGTATTGATGTCTATCGCAATGGCATCGATGAGCAGGACACCGCCTGCAAGCGGATTGGACGGCTTCGAAGAATAGAATGCAACGACAATCGAATCCGGACTTTGACCTGGCATCATATCGTTGATTTCTACTTCGAAACTGGTGTAGGTCGCCACGGGTTGAAGCACTTTGCTTCCCATCGCGAAGGTGTCAATCTTGCTGGCTATCGTATTATATTTTTTTAACAAAACCACCACATAGGCAGAATCGCCCGCAGTCGCAGCCGTGAAGGAATAGAATCCTCTCAGGCGATCAGGTGTGATGCTGTAAGGCGTTCCACCCTGTGCAACTTCGATTGTAGAAGTAATGAAATTAGCCGGAGCCTCGCCATTACAGAGTATTCCAGGCTTTTGGTCGCCAAAGACATTGGCCGTTCTGATTTCCGCAGCGAACGTGCCGCTCTGTACGGTGCTATTCTTCCTGATTCCGGCGGCAGTAAATTCTGTAACAGGATTTGTCGATGACCAGTCTTTCGGTTCTTCCCAGTCAAATGGAGGCGCTTTGCCGGAAGGCTCCCAGGTTTCAAAATCGGCATTGAGGAGTGTTTGTGCTTGGCTTTCATAGGTGAAGACCATACAGAATCCCAGCAAAATAAGGTAACAGTAGCGTTGTAGCATGTTATATGTTTTTAGTTTAAAAACATATGACGAGGGGCTGCATGGCGATGCTGCGTATGCTACATATTCGTAGGGCCTTACCTTGAGCTTCGAACCTAAAGCTTTGGGCCTCATTTTTTAAGTTCGAGGCTTTAGGCTTTAGATTTAAGGTTTTTCGGAAACTCCTGAGCATCCGTAATTGCCTCGTGAAGGATATTGCGCTCTGCTTCCATTTGCTCATTTGTCCAGGAAAAATATGCTGAAAAAAGTGCCAAAATCGCTTCGCCATGATCAATGACGCTTTCGATATGAAAGTAGAGACGACCCGTACGGCGATTGAGAAAATCGAGCGGGCGGTGCACAGATTCATGTTGCAGACAAAAGGCCAATTCGGCTTTCATCAAACTAAACTGGCTGTCTTCACCTTCTTTCACCACGACCATGTCCATCACAGTATTGGCAAAGGTGCCGTAGTTATGGACAAGATAATACGCATCATAATGGCCAAGGCCGATGGCCTTGAGTCTGGCTTCAAGCGCAGCGACAGAAGAGTTCACCGCTTCGTAGTCAGCAAAATCGCCACCATTAAGTGTGATGTTACTCGTTTTGCAATCTGGTAGCCTACGGCCGTCCTCATGCTGAACGCGCTTTGCGACCAAGTCCACGAGGCGTTCTGCCATTTTACGATAACCCGTAAGTTTTCCTCCGGCAATCGAAATGAGTCCACGCTCCGATTCAAATATTTCGTCTTTACGCGAAAGCTCTGAAGCCGACTTTCCGTCCTCATGGATCAGCGGCCTTAGCCCTGCCCAACTCGAGTTTGCATCTGAGGCTTTGAGGTCGAGTTTTGGGAAGGCCTCATTCACCGCATGAAGCAAGTAATCTACGTCTTCCTGATTGGTGCGAATGCGCACTTTGTCGCCGGTATAATCCGTGTCGGTCGTGCCGATGTAGGTAATCCGATTACGTGGTACTGCGAAAATCATGCGGCCGTCTGGTGTGTCAAAGTACACCGAGTGTTTCACCGGAAAGCGCGTATGCGGCACGACGATATGGACGCCTTTAGTAAGGTGAAGGCGCTTGCCTTCGAGTGAGTTATCTTTTTTGCGCAAGGTATCCACCCAAGGGCCCGCTGCGCTGACGATATGCTTTGCAGTAACATCGAAAGACTCGCCTGAAAGCATGTCTTCACAAGTCACAGCCGAGATCATATTCTGTTCGTCGTAGACAAAGCCAGTCGCCTTGGTATAATTTGCACAGAGCGCCCCGTGGTTAACCGCCGTTTTGATCACCTCCATCGTCAGGCGAGCATCGTCGGTGCGGTATTCGGCATAGAGGCCTCCGCCTTTCAAATTGCTCGGATCGAGCATCGGTTCTTCTGCCAGGGTCTCTTCCTTATCGAGCATCAGGCGCTGGTCGGGCTTATCTACGCCCGCGAGCACGTCATATACCATCAGGCCGATGGAGGTCAGAATGGACCCAAACTGCCCACCTTCGATAAGGGGAAGTAGCATCTTTTCCGGTGCTGCAAGATGTGGAGCGAGACGATGCACTACGGCGCGTTCGCGACCCGTTTCGCGGACGAGTCCGATTTCAAATTGCTTGAGATAGCGCAGCCCACCGTGGATCAATTTGGTAGAGCGACTGCTGGTGCCGGAAGCAAAATCGATCATCTCGACGAGGCCTACTTTCAAGCCGCGACTTGCGGCGTCGAGGGCGATTCCAGCCCCGGTTATTCCTCCACCAATGACGAGCAGGTCAAAAGTCTCCGTTTGAAGTGACCGAAGCAGAGCGGGGCGGTTGTGGCTTGAAAGACTGTGCATGGGTTGATTTTTTTTGGAACTTGACCTTGAAAGGTCAAGCAATAATGGTAGTAAAAGCCGCTAAAGCATCGAGAAAACTATCCATAGGCTTTAGCCTAAATATCTTTCATTATTGCGGGGTAATTTATTGCCCTGCAAGAAAACTCCCTACTTCTTCTTCCAATAACGCATCAAACCCGCGACACTCATCCAGGCGGGATTGGCCGCCTCATACTGGTCGACCATATGCTGATCGGCTCCCAGCGCGCGCAATTGTTCCTCGGCGTACACCCGAAATAGCGGTGTCATCGCTCCTGCGTCGAGGCCTTTTTCCATGTGCAATTTGATCCACCCCGCCCAATCATCAAGCATTTCCTCTAATTGCCCAAAATGCTTCTCAATATCCGTTACAGGGCCGTAGTGTGTGAGATATAGCGCGCTCGGTTTGAGCTTTTTTAACAAAGAAATCGAATCTTTCCACGCTTCAATATTGATATCGGGCGGAGGACAAGGAGGCACAACGGGGCCACCTTCGATGCGACAACCTGCAACATCTCCCGTGAATACAATATCGCCCAGCTGCCAGGCAATGTGGTGGCTCGCATGGCCAGGCGTGTGATGCGCGACAATATCAAGTCCACCGATCGACAACTTCGCCTCATGCGCTGTAGACACAAGGCGCTCCTCGGCAATCGGCTTCATCAAACCCCACAGTTCCTCCATTTTGTCCCCATAAATACGTGCGGCCGAACTGTACAAACGCTCAGGTGAAGCCATGTGTGGCAAGCCCACCGGATG
Organism: Bacteroidia bacterium; assembly: GCA_045106685.1. Taxonomy (GTDB): domain Bacteria; phylum Bacteroidota; class Bacteroidia; order J057; family J057; genus JAUIGE01. The sequence goes on from JBGCFB010000329.1 coordinate 24,419, forward strand.
CACATGAATGCGTGCGCCTGCTTCTGCCAGCGCCCAGGCTGCGCCAGCATGATCAAAGTGAATATGCGTAAGCAAAACATCCGTAATATCGCTGGCTTTCAGGCCATGTTTAGCAAGTCCTTTTTCTAATTGCGAAAAGACACTGTGCGGACCCGATTCTACCAGCAGCCAGCCTTCTTGGTGCTGTACCAAAAAGCTGGCGATGGTGTGCTCGTGATAAAAATGGAGGTCGAGGATATGAATTGTAGGATGTGACATAGCGTAACAAAGATGCAATCCTTTTATGTTTGGAGAAAATGGCTAATTTGTTTCCCAATAGAAAAACGATGACACATAGCGAATTTCACTTTCAGGCGCCGACCGGCGAGAAGATATATGCACAGCAGTGGACTCCAGAGAGCCCGACAGGCGTGGTTGCACTGGTTCATGGAATCGGTGAGCATGGCGGCCGCTATACGCATATGGCCGATTGGTATGGAAAGAAGGGTTTAGCTACGTTTGCCCTCGATTATATGGGGCATGGTAAGTCTGGAGGAAAAAAGGGCTATATCCCTAGTTATGAGGCCGTTATGGATTTGCTTGATGTGTTTATCCAGCAGACAAAAGATCGTTTTCCTGGCTTGCCTATCGTCATGTACGGCCATAGTTTGGGAGGAAATTTTGTGACGAATTACATGTTGAGGCGCAAGCCTGATGTGGCGGCTTCCGTTATCTCGGCGCCCTGGTTACGCCTTGCGTTTAAACCCAAAACCACAGACGTCCTCCTCGCCAAAATTATGATGAAGGTCTACCCGAAATTCACCCAGGATAATGGGATGGAACTGGATGGACTTTCGCGCAACCCAGAAATTGCACCTAAGTATGTGGATGACCCTTTGGTTCATTCGATGGTAGGGCCGGTCTTGTTTTTGGAGGGAGAAAAAGCCGGTGAATATGCCTTGCAGCATAGCACTGAATTTGCGGCTCCCACCTTACTTATGCACGGTAGCCTCGACCGCCTCACCAACTATGAGGCAAGTGCAGAAATGGCCGAGAAAAATAAAGATCTCGATCATTTTACCTGGAAATCATGGAACGGCTTTTACCACGAACTCCACAACGAACCTGAGCAAGAAGAAGTCTTTGCCTATGTGTGGGACTGGTTGGGGAAGGTGCTGTAGAGCTAGTGTTGAAGGAACTAAGTCTAGAATCAGAAATCACTATTCTCCAATCTCATTTTCATCAACAGCCTTTCACCTAAAACCACAGTTTAGCAAAATGGATCAGGGACTGCAGATTGGAAACTTTCTATTGCAGAATTAGTGCTTGTCGCACTAATTTCTAAATGTCAGATCAAAATCACCGTCAGTAATGGTGAGAAGATCGCCTGTATCGACGTCGAATAACGTGCCGGAAAAAGTGCCACGAATGCGGCCATCTTCCTGGTAGTCGATCTCAAGGATATTCACCTTCACGGTGCTGAGTGAATCATTGCCTGTGGTGAATTCCATATTGTCGCCGCCATCGACCGTGACGATGTAGCTCAGGAGCGTACAGTTGTCGAAGTTAGTGCAGGTGCCGTCCAGTTCATATTCGCCCGTCGCGAGATCCGTGAGCGAAATGATATTGAGCGAAAGCACATTCTGAGTGCCCAGATGTACACCAGCAATCAACGCCGACCTGAACGGGTTATCCGGATCAAGGCTATTTTCAAACTCATTGCGCTCCGCCGTAGGAAAAACCGTCGAAATACGATCCCCATCGACTCGCGCCGAGAATGTATTATCACCCGACAAAATTCCATCATCCGGCAAGCATGACGCCATGAATGATAGGAAAAACAGAATGGATATTAGCTGGAATAGTTTCATGGTTTTGGGGCTAAGATTGCTTTGGTTATTGGGATATTTTGGGCAAAGGTAGGGAAAAGAGGCGTTGTATGCATGGGGGAGCGGCGTTACACGCAATGTCTCCCATAAACAAAAGAAGCACGCTGTTACTAAAACTCGTCATTACTCCAGTTTTTAGGATTGTGGTGTGTGTATGCTGAAACCTTATGAAAGGAGATGGTTTCACGAATAATGTAATCGTGTAATCGCCGGAAACGCCCTTGCCTGAGAATTGGCTAAAAATTTACAACACACACAAACTCCCCGAGGACTCGAAACTCCTCCAAGGTATCATTCTCCAAAATAATATCTTCAAAATTCGGGTCTGTTGACTTTGCCTTTAATACAATTTGGTGATGGTGCCAAGAATTCTCTAACTGCACTTTTTTACTATAATATTCTTTCACCGTAAAGCCGGCCCCAAAGTCTTCCTCCTTAAAGCTTGTATGTTGGACAAGTACAGTTTTGCCATTTCTTGAGCCGCCTCTATCTCGCCGAAAGAGGCATATGGACCCATTAGGAATTTTTTTATTCATCGATTCCCCCACGACTTTGCAGGCAAAAAAGTCTTCATCGATATGATAGGTGTCTGGCAATTTAAGCCATTCTGTTTGGTCAGGAATTTGAAGTTCACTAAAGTCTCCTGCTGCGACCTCAATGTTGTAAAAAGGAACCGCATTTTTAAATGGTATTACCTCGGCTTGAGGAAGGGTTTTTACTGCTCCAGGGGCCTCAAATATGGGGATGTAATTTTTAAAGTATTTGCGCAAATCAGGATTGCATACATAGACGTATGTTCCTTGAATACCTCTATACATCAAGGTTTTGTAGATGTTTATGATATATGATTTAAGAGTAGAAGGGTCTTTAATTCCAGCTTTGCCGTTTCTGTCAAAGTAGTTTTCTTTTAAAATGACGATTTCGTCAGTCTCGGCATTGTAACCGATTTCATGGCCAAATATAATTCCTGTATAGTTTAGGTCGTATCCTTGAGTTGTGTGAATGCATCCTATTTCATGAATAGCGTTTTTTGAATTCACCCATTCTTGATTGGTTGAATTCCATTTAAACCCCTTACCCTCTATTGTGATGTCATCTAATAATTGATCTTTCTTTGATTTCCATTCCCAAGAATATCCTGCGATCATTCGGCAAAGTCCCATTTCTGCTTCTTTTTGATTTAGTTGACTTTGTAAGTCATGGATAGAATCAAACAGGACCAATTCATACTGATCTCCTGCGAAGACCTCTTCGTGCTTTTGAAATGCAGTGTTTAGAAGCTTGTCCACATGACTTATGTAATCTGCTCCTCCTTTCACTCGCATCTGTGAATGAAGTTTTATACGCTTTGAGGTTTTAGCCAATTTGTCAAAACATGCCTTTTCTATATCTGAAGGCTTTACTGATTGGGCTGGATCATAGAAAAAGATCTGATGCTCACTTTGCTTTATGACCCAGTCGAGTTGGGTTCCTGCTTCTTTTTCAAAGCCGAGCTTGGCATTGGTTTGATCAAATGAAGCGAAATTAGGGATGTTTTTGCGACGTGCAAGTCGATGAGCTTCATCAATCAATAGAATATCATATCGCTTTTTTGCAACATCGCTGGGGCCAATGACCATGCTCGACTTGAGACCATTAACATTCCCGAATACTTTCTTTAATGTTTTTCTTAAAGACGTCATAGGAACAACAAGTGCTATCTCGGGATTTTGGAACTTTTCCTTTAAAGATACCAGCATGTTTTCTTCATAGTTCTCATTCATGTAATCTTCCTCCCAAAGTTCCGTTCCACGAGAGGCAAGTAGTTTCATGAGGAAAATTGCTAAGACAGTCTTTCCAGTTCCTGCACTTCCATTGACAACTATTGAACTGAAAGAGCCTGAAGTTAAAACCTCGAGAATTTCAATTATAGAACCGTACTGTTCGTAACTAAGCTTTTTATATGGAGAGTACTTAAATAAATCAGAATTGTCTATTTCTTTTAAGGATTTGAGAGTTAAGTCATTTTCCTTTTTTAATCTTGTCCAAATAAGCTTGAAAAGCTCCCTGTATTCATCTCTTTGGTAGTAATTATGGTTTGCTATTCCTGCATTTCCGTTTAGCAACGTGTAATTGCCATCTCCACCAAAATAACTAATCAGGCTTGCTTCTATGTCCAAGGTCGCTGACTTGTTGAATAGGTCGCTTGAAATTAAATGTAACGTATCCAGCTTTCCTTTTTGACTGTGCTGGATATGGGTTAGTAATCTGCTTTTAGCATGAGTAGTTTCTCCTATGTAGGCTAGTTTTTGCTTTTTACTACTTAAAATATAAACGATAGGCCAAATGCTCTTTCCCCAGAGATTCCCTTCAATATCCTCGATTGATTGCTTATCAAAATCGAGTTTAGAAATATTGAACGACGTAAATGGATGTTTCTGGATCATAATTCATTATACTTTCGTGCATTTCCCCTCGACTTTTCTATAGGGTACTTTTTTGCATTTTTTTCAATTTTATCGAGTATGATTTCTGTAACATCAAACTTGTAATAATTTGCAATAAGGAAGGCAAACGATAGGATATCTGCCAGCTCATCCCGTACTTTTAGTATTTCAGCATCTTTGCTATCCTTCCATAAAAAGAGCTCCAGCAGTTCTCCTGATTCAATATTCAAAGCGATTGCTAAATCTTTAGGATTATGAAATTGCTCCCAGTCTCGTTCATTACGAAACCTCAATAAAGCGTTTCTTATCTTTTCTAGTTCCCCCATCATTCGTAGACCTTTATTATATATTCAGCACACATAGGTGAAGATACATGATTTTGGATAATTGCTTACTTGAGGACCTGTCAAGCCTTTTGTATTAGTCTCCCTAAAAAAAAGCCCCTCGCTTGCGCGAAGGGCTCTAAATCTTTCTCCGAAGTCGAAGTCTAGTACCGCGGGCCGGGCTCGAACCGGCACGGACATCACTGCCCACGGGATTTTAAGTCCCGCGTGTCTACCAATTTCACCACCGCGGCATGAAAAAGGGATGGCAAATCTACGACTTGCATGTTCGTTTTGCAATACCTTTGTGTGGGCTATTGGCTGTTTGCTTTTAGCTCTTGGCGTTTCGTTTTGTACATGTCTGAAAAAAAGCAACTCGGAGTCTATTATTTCTCCCTATAAAACGGCCCCTGTATTACATTTTCGACCATTTACGCGTATGTACGCTCCCACTTGTTTGATCAAGAATTTTTACCACATAAACCCCTTCACCTATAAATTGAGGGTTTAGTATGAAGCCTTCATCCGAACGATTGATCGATTTTGCCCAAACAAGACGACCGCGCATGTCATATATCGATACCTGCACGGTCTCGATTTCGATGCCCACGATGTTACAACTGCCCTCCGAAGGATTTGGGAAGAGACTCACCACTGAGACTTGGTCGGGATTGTATTCGATTATTTGACTGAATTGACGTTGGCCGGTGTAGTCGTGCAGTTGCAGGCGAAAGAAGCCTCTTTGCGTGGGGAGCAGCGCTTCAGAATAGGCCTCCCGCTCACCTTCGTAGCTTTCCCAGAGTTTGAAATTGTTGAGATGGGTGCCAAAATCAAGGCGATATTCCCACCAGCGCTCCGCATCTGTGGGAGCCCAGCTGATTTTCGTATGCGTGGGGTTGAGGCGAAAGTAGCGCAGAACATCCGGCAGAATCACATCATAGAGATCGATATCGTCGATGACCATGCAGCCACCGCAATCCACCGAAACGCTGTAGGTGCCAGCCGTAATCGTGGGAATTTTGCGTGTAGTATCACCTGTAGACCACAGGTATCGGCAGCCAGATGGGCCGGCGTCCAGGCTATCGACGCTCGCGACCAAAGTATCCAAACCGAGGTCTACTGACGGAGGATTGGCACACAATGAAAGCACCAAAGTATCGCTCGCAGTAGCGCCACAAGCATCGGTGACGGTGACGTGGTAGGTGCCAGGAAGCCAGGCCGTAAAGCTGTTTAGATCGGAGCCATCCTGCCAGGTGTAGGTGCCCAGATTCGGAGGAAGTTGCATCACCCAGGCATTGTCGGGGCACATGCAGGTGTCGGGACCGAGATCGATTGCCACCTGGCTAATTGCCTGATCGACCACAATGGTATCGCGGCTTGTGCAACTGCCTTGCGTGGTCGCTTCAAGCCAATATGTGCTAGGCTGATTGATGGTGATGGAAGGCGTCGTGGCTCCAGTTGACCATAGGTATTGAAAAAAACCACCCGAGGAGCCTGCCATATTCTGTAAGGTGATTGTAGAGGCAGTGCAAAAAGCGGTATCAGGACCTAGGTCTAGAATTGTGCCATTAAATCGTGCAATCTGGATAAGGAGCGTATCGCTCGTTTTGCCGCAACCACTATAGCGATCTACCATCAGTGTATCGGTTCGTCCTACAGGTAGTCCAAAGGCGATACTGATTTCATTATCGATCTCCCACAGGATGGTTCCGGGTCCGCGATAGGTCCAGACCATCGAGTCGGTACAGGAGCTTTTGGGCATAGAATAAATAGCAGTATCAGTGCCCATACAGATCGTTTCATCTCCCTCTATTTCGTCTTTGTTAGGGTCAAAATAATTGGTAACAAAACCGGGTAGCCCGCCTACTCGGTTGGTGCGAAAACTAAGCGAAACGGCATTGGGGAGATAGTTTCCGGCAAATCCTGCGCTGTTGGGTTGAGGAACGACGTGTAAAAAAGAGGTGTTGGATTGGGCGCTGTACAGACGCCCGTCAGGTCCTAGTTGCAAGGCAGACTGGCGCGTCGTAATAATATCCTGCGAGGCCTGAACTGCGCCTACAATTCCGCCTCCCGCTTGCAAGTCAAATTGCGAATATTTATTTCCACAAAATCCACAAAGCGTATAGAGATAGCGGCTGTTTGGAGAAAATGAAACGCCGTAAATACCATTCGTAGAAATGAAATTGTTGGGTGGTTCGGCTCTGCCCTGGAAGCTGTACCGATTGGAAATTTGACCAGAAGCTGCATCAAAATTATAGACATGTACAAAACCACTCAGGTAGTGCCCTGTTGCGAGCATGGTGCCATCGGGTGAAGCAGCCATTTGTCCCAAAGCATTGTTGAGTGCCAAACCACCCGTACCCGGCGCGAAAACCGGACTCGCCTGGCTAACGATCGACTGCGTCTGAATACCTCCGCAAGTAATTAGAAACGCGTAAAAAAGATCATTCCCCCAGCCGTGTACGATCAGCCAAACATCCGTTCCGTTACTATGGCGAACGGCCACCATCTTCTCTGTTACGGAGCTTATTAAAGGCACATTTTTCACTGCAGTCACATCACCAAGACCGCCATCAAGCTGCATATCGACGATGGAGTAAGAGGCGCCATTTGGGCCGCCGAGCTGGTCCAGTGCGATCACATAATACAGCTCATCATCATCGGGTGCTGGAATAATCAGGCCTGACTGCGTCGTAGATTGATTTCCCAGAAGGCCGGCTCCATTGGGCATCACCTGATGGTTGCGATTATAGACATTGAGGCCGTTGGAATACATCAGCAAATTGCCATAGCGATCTGAAATCGCCGAGCAGCCTTCATCGACGCGCAAAGCACCATTGGTGACAGCCGTCGGAGCGCCCGCGCCATTGAAGGTGATGCCTGCAAAATTCCCAAAAAACCAATTATGCGTGCGTTTTCCATTGTCACAAATTCCCACCTGTACAAAGCCCTCAACCGTGTCGCTACAGGTTCCATCACTGGCGACTAAGGCGATATTATACCCTCCATTTGTGGCAAAATTCTGATTCCAGTTTGTGCCACTCTGGGCGAGTACTCCGTCGAGAAACCAGGTGTAATTTGTGGTAGGAGGAAAGGTCGTTTGGGTAAAATTGACCGTCGTGCCAGGAGCTACTTCTTGATTGCGTGGGGTGAAGTTGGCGGTAAAAGGGCACACAATACGGATGCGATATTCCACAGAATCAATACAATTGGGATCTGCATTGCCAACGACCAATGTGATCGTCTCCCAGCCGCTTTGGGTAAAGCTTATCGTAGGGTTGGGGAGGGTGGAAAAAACGACTCCATTGACCTTCCAGGCAAACGTAGTTGCATTGGTACTTGTATTGGTGAGGGAATGGGTTATCCCCGTGACTAGCGTGTCATTCGTCGTGGTAAAACCGGCCGTTATGGCGCTGAGGCAAGGTGTTTGACAGGCCTGGCTAGACAGTAGGGAAGCGCGTGTCGTCGTCAGCGCAGCACGCATGCGACTCGCCTGCCCGGCTGTAAACTGCGTCTGGCAAGTTTGGTCGCCGTAGTCCATATAATTACTGATCATATCGGCCTGATCGCCGATGCCGAAAGGCAAGGGTCGAAATGGATTCTGCGCATTGACATCGTCCTCGTCCGTGGTGCAGCTATTAACGCCTGAATTGCAGGCCGTACGTGCAGTCGATCCGTCGGGCGGTGTGTCACAAACGCGGTCGCCTTGCATGGCGCAATTTGTATTCGTGCAGCCTCCCTGAAAGGTGTGATACAAACCGAAATAGTGGCCGGCTTCATGCACATGTACCCGCGAACCCACGGGCGAATTGCCGAAGTAGCGCGTCTCGTTCACAATGCCATCCTGTACGCCGCCATGCGCCGATGGAAAGTAAGCGTAGCCCGCCACATTGGGGCCGCTCGACAATGAAACGATCTCTCTGACTAACCAGATATTGAGGTATTCAGTAGGCGACCAGCGCGAAAGATTTTTAAGCGTAATATCGTCCGTCGGCGAGGTCATATTGGTGAGCGGCGATACAATGCGGTTGATGCCGTTGGTGAGGTTGCCCGCCGGGTCCTGGACGGCGAGGCAAAACTCGATTTGCGTGTCGCTTCCGCTCGCCGGGTCGAAGGGTGCGCGATTGCGAAATGCATCATTCAAGTCTGTAATAGCTTGCTGCACCTGCGCGTCGGGAATATTTTCGATGCCATTATTATGGATGATATGCACCACGACCGGTACCGTCAGCACGCTTCTGGCTCCCTGCCTATTTTGTAACTGGGAGGCCGCCAGCACCCGATCAATGCTACGCATCCGTTCCAGCATCGCCGGTTCCCGTTGTGTCAGCTCATCCCAGGCGGCATCCGTGCCGCAGGCGGGAGATTGTGCGGCCGCAGTTTGTACCAACAGTAAGTAACAAAGCCCCAATAAAATTAATGATGTGCTGCGCATATATCTTTTCTCGTGTTTTTTGAAAATAGCCTATCTCCTATTCTGTATTTGTAGACAAAAATGGCCTTGGGCCAAAAGGTACTGGGAAAATCGTTCACTCATGTCATGCGAGAATTTGTTCAATTCCTGTACCGCTAATTTGCGAGTTTCTGCTTCAGGGAATATGCTTTGGAGTTTTCGTTCGAAGGCTTGTTGAGGCAGCAATAAAACAGAATTTTTACTCAAAAAAATCAAACAGGTACTCCGCCTTAAAATCGATCTCTAGCTTATTGAGAATGTCGAGATATTCGTCTCTAAATGATTGCTTTTTATGATGATTGGGTTGATTGAGGATGTATTGGATTACACCTGAAGTTTGACTTTTGCTATAGGAAAATGCACCATAGCCACGTTGCCATTGAAACTTGTGTCTCGACAGTTTCTCTCTGTTGATCCAGTTGGTAGAGGCAGTTTTAAGTTTCTTTACGGAATCAGCAATTGCGTATTGCGGGTCCAGTCCAATAAGGATGTGGCAGTGGTCTGGCATACAGTAGATCGCCAGCATCTTATGCCCTTCGTTTTGAAGAGTTTTTGTCATATACATTTGAAGGCGTTCCCGAAAAGATTCCTGAATTAGGGCTTGCCTGTTTTTTACTGCAAAAACAAGCTGAATACGTAGTTGGGTGTAGGTATTTGCCATAAAGCAAATATAGACAAATAGGGCCGCTCCTCTGGAGCTGTTTTCATGAATTGAATCACGATCTACCGACCGTGGGCTGCGCTGCAGCCCGTATGCGCATAGCAGCCAGTTAAGAAAGAGTCCCCTTGTGCACCTCGTAGGTCATATAGATATAGTTACCAATTGGGAATCCCAAAAGCTCATAGCACCCTGTCCGCGCATCACGCGGACCGGCTGCAGCGCAGCCGTCGGTCGGTAGTAGAAAAGAAGCAAGAGCCCCCTCGTGCACCTCGTAGGTCATATAGATATAGTTACCAATTGAGAATCCGAAAAGTTCATGATGCCGTTCCGCGCATCGCGCGGAACGGCTGCAGCGCAGCCGCCGGTCGGTAGAAAAAAGGTAACAGAATCCTTATAGCTCCGGAGGAGCGGCACAAACCACCACCAAAAGCTATTTTATTTAGCCAATACATATTAAAAGCATATATTTGCTAACAAAAATAGCATAATTGTATATTAACTGCCACAGTCACTTTAGTTTTAAGTACGGCACCTTGTCCATTGAGGAGCTGATTGCGCTGGCGCGTGTTCAGGGTGTCAAGGCGCTTGCGCTGACGGATGTTCACAGCATGGCCGGCTGTTATCAGTTTGCGCGACAGTGTCGGGCCGAGGGCATTAAGCCCGTCGTCGGCATGGAATTTCGGCGGGGACAGAAGCTGATGTATGTGGCTTTGGCGAAAAATATGGCGGGATTTGCCGAGATCAACGCCTTTTGTTCCGAACATCTTCACACCAAAAAAGCCTTCCCCGAACTGCCGCCTTCTGCATGGGAAAATGTGATCATCATCTATCCCTGGGCCCGGCGTGAAGGTTTGAGTTTGGGTGAAAACGAATACCTCGGCATCAAGCCTTCCGAAGTACTGCAAGTGTACGCCTCACCCTACCGCCAGCGACTGGGCAAACTCCTCATTCGCCAGCCCGTCACCTACAAAAATAAATCAGGCTACAACCTCCATCGCCTGCTGCGCGCGGTCGACCTGAATCTGCTGCTCAGCCAGCTGCCGGAAGACGCGCAAGCCGGAACCGACGAGACCTTCGCTTCGCCAGCATTTCTACAGCAAGCTTTCAGCGAATTTCCCCAAATCATCCAAAACACCGAGGCGATTCTGGACGCATGCAGCTTCGATTTTGAGTTTGGTACCAATATCACCAAACAGGTCTACAGTGCCGGTCGCTACGAAGACATGGTCTTGCTGGAAAAGCTCGCTCGCGAAGGTCTGGCCAGGCGATACGGCCCTCACAATCAAGCCGCGCAACAGCGCATAGAGCGCGAACTCCGCATCATCAACCAGCTCGAATTCAACGCCTATTTTCTGATCACCTGGGACTTCGTCCGCTACGGCCAGCATCGTGGTTTCTTTCATGTTGGGCGCGGTTCCGGTGCCAATAGTCTGGTAGCCTACTGCCTCGGTATCACTGACGTCGATCCGCTAGCGCTGGACCTTTATTTTGAACGCTTCCTCAACCCCAAACGCAGCTCGCCGCCCGACTTCGATATCGATTATTCCTGGCGCGATCGCGACGAGGTAATCGACTATGTACTAAAGCGTTACGGCCATCGGCATACGGCCTTGCTGGCAACCTGGAATCGCTTCAAAGCGCGCTCAGCGCTGCGCGAACTAGGCAAAGTATTTGGCTTGCCCAAAACCGAAATCGATCGCCTGATCAAAAACCCGAATGCACGTCCGGAGGAATTTGACGAGCTGACACAGCTAGCCGTTCGCTATGCGCATCGCTTACAGGGCGTGCCTAATCACCTGAGTATTCACGCTGGCGGCATCCTCATCAGCGATGCGCCGATACATCATTATTCGACCACCGAACTGCCGCCCAAAGGCTTTCCGATCACGCAATTTGATATGTATGAGGCGGAGGAAATTGGCTTGCACAAATTTGACGTGCTGAGCCAGCGCGGCCTGGGACATATTCGGGATAGCATTGATTTGGTAAAAAAGCGCCACGAGCGCGAGCCGGATATTCATGACGCCGCCAAACTCGATGCCGATCCGGCCATCAAGCGACTGCTGGCGACCGGTCGCACGCTGGGCTGTTTCTATGTCGAGTCACCTGCCATGCGCGGCCTTTTGCAAAAACTCCAATGCGACAATTACCGAACGCTCGTGGCTGCCAGCTCGGTGATTCGCCCTGGCGTGGCGCGCTCAGGCATGATGCAGGAATTTATTTCCCGCCACAATGGAAGCCACTTTCAGTATCTGCACGAAACATTTTCGCAGCACCTCGGCGAGACCTATGGCGTGATGGTATATCAGGAAGATGTGTTGAAAATAGCGCATTATTTTGCCGGGCTGAGCCTCGCCGATGGTGACCTGCTGCGGCGCGCGATGAGTGGTAAATTTCGTGATCAGTCTCAGTTCAAAAAGCTTGAAGCTCGTTTCTTTGGAAATTGCAGGGCGCGTGGCCACAGCGAGGAACTTGCCCATGAAGTCTGGCGCCAGATCGAGAGCTTTGCGGGCTATTCGTTTTGCAAAGCACACTCGGCCTCTTTCGCAGTAGAAAGTCTCCAAAGCCTCTACCTCAAAGCCTATTATCCGCTGGAGTTTTTTGTGGCCGTCGCCAATAATTACGGAGGCTTTTACGATGCCGAAATCTACCTGAACGAAGCGCGTCGCCATGGCGGTAATATCGCATTGCCTTGCGTAAATCACAGCGTGCAGGAAGTGAGTCTGCATGGTGAGCGCGATATCTATATTGGGTTTGTTCATATAAAAGGCTTGCAAAAAGCGCTGGTCGCAAGCATGCTGCGCGCCCGTAGCGACGGAGCATTTGAAGACCTCAACGATTTTCTCAAACGCGTTCCCATCAGTATCGAGCAGCTCACCTTGCTCATCCGTGTGGGCGCCTTTCGCTTCACAGGTCAAAGCAAAGCGAACCTGCTGTGGGAAGCACATCTGCGCAAGCCACGCTTTGCAAAAGCAGATGCACCCGTGCTATTTGACACGCGCCCGCGCGACATGGTCCTACCTGATTTTCCATCAAACGAACTGGAGGATATGTATGACGAAATGGAGATTCTGGGCTTTCCGCTTCGTCCGCCTTTTGAGCATCTGGTCCAATATCCTGAAGGCACGCTTCAAGGCGGATTTCAGCCAGCGCATTTGGGAAAAACCGCGCAGGTAGTCGCTTATCTTGTCACCCGCAAGATGGTGCGCACGGTACATGGCGATCTCATGCAGTTCGCCAATTTTATCGACCCGGTAGCCACCTGGATTGATGTCACCATTTTCCCTCCCGAAACCGAAAAATATCCCCTTTCAGGCCGCGCTGCCTACTTAATCACGGGTAAAGTGGTTGAGGAATTTGGCGTGTACAGCATGGAAGCGACCGAAATAGAACGCCTCGCCCTCAAGCCCGATCCTCGCCTTGCCGATCATACCCCACAAGCAAGTCAGCATGAAATCGAACCACCAGAACCACATTCTTCATCTCAGCATTCCCAACCTTCCGGTGGCCGTGGAGCGCCTACATGATAAGCGTCTCCACCACAAACCCGTCGTCGTCGGGGGCTTTTCGGGGCGCTCGCTCGTGGATAGTTGCAGCGCCGAGGCGCGGGCTTTTGGCGTGCGTCCGGGTACGCGTCTGAGCATGGCCCAAAAGCTTTGCCCGGAGGCCATCGTGCTGCTGCCTGATCCTTCGCGGTATCAGGAACATACCGAGGCGGTGCATCAGGTTTTGGTGAAGCGGGCGCCGGTACTGGAGCCTGTTTCTGCCGCCGATTACTTTGTCGATATGAGCGGGATGGAGCGCTTTTTTGGTTATGAAAAATGGACGCGCGAAACGCAGCATCAACTGCGGCGCGACAGTGGCCTTCAGGCTGCGGCGGGGCGCTCAGTCAATAAGCTCGTGTCAGAACTTGCCTCCGCACGCACGCCGCCGGATCGGCAGAAGGAAGTCGCCGCGCCGGAGGTTCCGCGCTTTATCGCGCCGATTGCGATTCGTTCGCTGCCGCTCCTTCAGGCCAGGACGGCTCAGCAGTTGAGCCTCATGGGTGTGCGCGATGTGGCGACGCTGCGCTTGCTGGACCCGCGCTTGCTCACCGAGGTATTTGGTCAGGTGGAAGGGCAACTGCTGCGGCAGTTTGCGCAGGGCGAAGACAATCGCAAGGTCGCGCCTCCACCGGCGCAGAAGGTGCTGCGCGTGAGCCACCGCTTTGGCGGCGATACCGCCGATGTCTCGTATGTCAAGCACAGCCTCCGCCAACTCGCCGAAAAACTCGCCTCCCAACTGCGCCTGCGCCAAAACACCTGCAAGTGCCTTCACTTGCGGATCGAGTATGCCGACTTTGGCCGCGTCCATCGCAAAAAGCAACTCGCCCACCCCAACGCGCATACCCGCGTCATCGCCCAGCGCAGCGAGGCCCTCTTCAAACAGATTCCCCTCCGCCGCGTCGTCATCCGCAGCATCATCCTCGAAGCCGATTTCCAAGGCAGCGGCAGCTTCCAGCCCAGCTTATTTCCCAGCAAGGATGAGCTGCTGGATCGAGTGCGGGATCGGGGTATGGGGAGTGGTTTATAGGGTTTTTAGAGCATTCCGCACAGTTTCTAGATTTTTCTGATATTCCACGTACTGTGGTGCGTCCTGTACTAGCTCGATCCAGAGGGCTTCGGCTTGCTTGAAGTAGTCTCGCGCTTGCTTGTTACCTTTTTGATTGTCCCTGTAGAATTGAGCAAGCTTTGCATACGAAATTGCCAGGCCGTTTTTGAAGGATACATTCTGAGGATAGGCCTCATAGAGTTCTTGAAAGAGTATCGTTTCATCATCAAAAAAAGTCAAAGCCTGATTGAGATTGCCCAGCGCACTATGCGTTTTACCCAGTTTTTCATACGAAATTGCCAGGCCATTTTTGAAGGATACATGCTGTGGAAAGGCCTCATAGAGTTCTTTTCCTAAGCGAGATCGTTGGTCAAAAAAAGTCAAAGCCTGATCGAGATTGCCCATCGCGCTGTGCGTTTCGCCGAGCTTTTCATACGAAATGGCTAGGCTGTTTTTGAAGGATACATTCTGTGGATAGGCCTCATAGAGTTCTTTCATCAGGAGACTGAAATCGTCAAAAAAAGTCAAAGCCTGATCGAGATTGCCCATCGCGCTGTGCGTATCTCCGAGTTTAGCATACGAAATTGCCAGGCCGTTTTTGAAGGATACATGCTGTGGATAGGCCTCATAGAGCTCTTTGGTTAAGGCCAAGCCCTTTTCATAGTATGTCAAAGCCTGATCGAGATTGCCCATCGCGCTGTGCGTAGAGCCGAG